>JAPUGG010000119.1 GCA_027292975.1 Alphaproteobacteria bacterium
ACCATTCGCCGGCGTTTTGGCGGAAGCCTTCCGCCGGTACTTTACCGATGCCGGCTTTGACGTCCTGTTCATGGGCAAGCCCATCGAGGATGACGCCACCGTCTATGATCTCACCACCGAAGAAATCCGCGACCGCATCATCGCCGCTTACCAGGCTGTCCCGGGAGATTCCCAAGCGCTCTATATCCTTGGCAGCGGCTGGCGCGTCTTGGACGTGCTTGAAGATATCGAGGCGGCGCTCGATGTCCCCGTCCTCCACCCGGTGGTGGTGCGCTGCTGGTACATCCTGACCAAACTGGGACGCGGCGATCCCATCGCCGGCCACGGGCGGCTGCTTGCCGCCATGCCGCCCTTCGCGGCTTCGGTCTAGGATCGCCGGCGATCCGTCGCCGTCCCCACCGAAAACCTCGTCGAGCATTATCCGCGAGGGCATTGTCATGTAACGCCCCATCCCACGGCTGATCCGGGGCGCAATGGTCGACCATAAAGATCCCTCCGGGAACCAGGTGCAGGTATATTTGCGGAAGGGCTTTGGCGATCGGCGGGTAGAAATCCACTTCCAAAAGGCAAAAGGCGATGGGCGCCACAATCAAACCGGTCAGCCGCGCGCGCGGAGCGCCGTGCCGGTCTCCGCTTTTCCTCGGGACAGCCACTTACTCACCAGGCGGCGCGTGGTCTCGGCGCCGGACATATCGATCGCCGGCATTGCACCGCCCGGCCCCGGTTGCCGGCCGACGGCGGCATTCATAGCGGCGGCCAGGCTGTGACCGTCGAGATCCGCCTCCGATACCTGTTCGGCCAGCCCGATCCGGGCAAGGGCGCCTGCGCGCCTCCGCTGCTCGTTCTGCCGGCCCGACCCGGACGGCACCATGACGGCGGGAACCCGGGCGGCGATCACTTCCATGGCGGTGTTGTAGCCGCACAGCGAAACGCTCACGCGCGCATGGGCCAACAGGTTGCGGAAATCCGTGCGCATGCGCTCGATGACGATGCCGTCACCGGCCAGCCGCTCGAGCTCGGCCGCTTGCCTGGGTGGGATATTGGGGCCGGTCAGCAAACGCCACGGCGCGCCGGCGATGGCGGTGGACAGCATCCCATTGGCGCGCGCCGCCATGGCGGCTTTCATCAACTTCGCGCCATGGGCGCCGCCGCCGGCGGACACCAGGACCTCCCGGGGGCCGGAATCGGGCGCCGGCGTGGCCGCGGGCCCGGAAAGGACGTAACCGGTGTAATGGATCCATTGCCTGATGCGCCGGGCGGCGGGAAAGCTTTCCTCGAAGGGAATGACGGCCGGATCGCCGTGGATCAAAACGGCGTCGAACCAGGCGGCGACCTGGTCGGCCATCTCGTCGTACCGGGACGCCTCGCGCTTGGCCGCGATAATGTCGCGGACCGACGAAATGACTAGGGGCCGGGGCACCGCGGCCCTGGCGGCCTCCACCAAGGCGACCATCTCGGCCTTGATCTGGCTGCGCCCGAAGGGGAACATTTCGACCATCACCGCGTCGGGGCGGGTGGCCTGAAAAATACCCACCAGCGCTTTCCGTCGGCTGGCGTTGAGGGCCGGGGTCGCGTCCCGGCCTTCAGCGTCGACCAGCCTCGTATAGCTGTCATCGGGGCTGCGCAGCGCGGGCAATTGGTGAAGCGTAACGCCGGCCAAGCCGATTTCCGGCACCGGCATGCCGCCCGAAACGAAATCCACCTGAACCCCATCCGCGGCCAGGGTGCGGGCCAGGGTGGCGGCCCGCTGAAGATGACCGATGCCGCGCAGGTGCTGGACGAAGATCAGGACCCGGTGGCCCATCAGATGCCTCCCTTGGTGAGGGAAGCGTGGGGGTTGGCACCTCCCGACCGACGCTCCCCATCGATCTTAATCGGGGCTGGGTGGCTATGGGCCCCGGCTCGATTCCCCGCTCCGGCCAGGGCGTCATCGAGACTCCGCGCGGCAGCTTCGATGCCATGGCGGCATCGCGTGTTTTCTCGGGCCGCCCGGCCCATGGCGGACGCCCCATGGGGATCATCCAAGAGCGCCGCCATGGCCTGGGCGAAACGCTCCGGGTCGCGCTCTGGCACGAGAAGGCCGGTGACGCCATCATGCACGATTTCGCCGATCGCCCCATGGCGGCCTGCGATCACCGGCTTGCCCGCCGCCTGGGCCTCCAGGATCGCCATGCCCAGGGCCTCGTTCACGGCCGGCCAGACGAAAATGTCGGCACCCCGATACAACATGGACAGCGCTTCGCCCTCTTGGCGGCCTAAGAACCGGACCCGGTCCGGGCCCAACGACCGAAAGGCGTGTTCGACTTGGGCGCGGGCCGCGCCGTCACCCGCCACCAAGAGCCGCCAGGGCCGTTGGCGGAGCGCCCCCAGCGCCTCGGCCAAGACACGGTAGCTCTCGAGCTTGTCCCCATGGCGCATCATCGCCACCGCCAGAAGCCAGGGATCGGCGGCATCCAGGCCGTGTGTTCGGGCGAGTGATCGCTTGAGGGCGGCGGTGCCGCCACCGGGCCGCTCGGGGGGCTCGGGCCCGGGATCGAAGGCCGCGGTGTCGATGAAGGGCGCCAGCCCGATGATGGCGGCGCCCGGTTTCAGCACGCCGGCGACGGCTTTCCGGTCGGCGGGATTGAGCTCGATGACGGCGTCGGCGGCGGCCACCGCGGCCCTGGCTGCGTCATGGCCGGCGGCGTTGGCGCCCTTGGCCCGCGCCGGATTAAGGGAGGCTTCACAGATCAGGTAGGGGATGCCAAGGGCGCGGGCCACGGTCGGGCCGATCCAATCGGGTGCTTTGTCGTAGACGTGGTAGGTGAACATCGCCTGGGGGCGCCGGACCGGGGGCATCGCCAGGAGCTGGCGGACGTATCGGGCGGCCATTGCTTTGCCGATGTTCCGAAGCCGTCCCCTGCGGGCGGGATCATTGCCGGCATCGAAGGCGCGGAAGCGGGACAGGAGTTCGACCTCGTGACCGCCGCGGCGGAGCGCCTCGATCAACAGCCGGCCAATCAGGCGGTCGCCGCTGGGGGACGGGGAATCCGGAGATTTCAGGGGTGCGTAGAAGGCGACGCGCATGAGAGCTTCCCTGTTTCCTGCGGCGCGCCGGCGGCGGCGGGCGGGTCCAACCCCAAAAGCGCCGCGAGGTCGCCGATGACGGCAAGGTGGGAAAAGGCCTCGGTTACCCGTTGGGCGCCGGCGGCTCCATAGCGGATCCTGAGCACCGGGTCGGTGATCAAGGAATCAAGGGCCTGGGTGAGCGCGCCGACATCGTCGGGCGGCACCAGGTGTCCCGTTGTTCCGTGGACAACCAACTCGGGGACCGCGGAAACCACCGTCGAAATCACCGCCAGGGACTGGCTCTGGGCCTCCAGGAGCACGTTGGGCAGCCCGTCGCGGTCGCCGTCGCCGGCGATTCGGCACGGCAGGGCGAAAAGGTCCGCCGCCCGATAGGCCGCGAGCACCTCGTCGAAGGCCTGGGGACCCCTGAATTGGACCCGATCGGCGATGCCGAGATCCCGCGCCAGGGTTTTCAGCGTCTCAAGCCCCGCGCCGCCGCCGATATGGATGAAGTGCCAGTACAGGCCCGCGTCGAGCCGGCCGAGGGCGGCGAGAAGCACCTCGAAGCCTTTTTTTTCCACGGCCCGGCCGACGCTCAAAATCTTCACCTCGCGCGCCCCACTCGACCCGTCGCGATCGAGCGCGAAGCTGCGGCCCGATGGCGTAAAGCGCGTCAGGTCGAGCCCGTGATAAATGAGTACGACGCTGTCTTTGTGGGGCACCAGCGCGGCCAGGTGATCGCGGCCGACAGCGGTACAGGTGACGCAAAAGGCGGCGTCTTCCAATTTTTCGCGCTTTTCCCAATCGGGGCTCGTCCAGATATCCACCGCGTGGGCCGAGACGCTCCAGGGAAGGCCCCGCATGATCGCCGCGTAGCGTGCCACCGAGGCGGGGGTATGCAGGAAATGAGCGTGGATATGTTCGATGTCGGACGGCAATTCGGCGGCCAGGACGCAGGCCTGGCCGAACCGGCGAACGCGGTTGGCGCTGCGATCGCGAATCAGGTCCCGCCACCAGACCGCGCGCGCGCGCCGGAAGCCGGGAAGCGCCCGTGCCGCCTTGAGGCCGTTGCGCACCCGGGCCGGAGCGTCCTTGAGGTATTCGGGCAGATAATGGGTCCGGGCGCGGATTTCTCCATGCACCGGGTGGGCGTGGGGGTCCGTGGGATGGCGCAGGGAGACGATCCATCCGTCCAGGCCGAGACCTTCCAGCGCCAGAATTTCCTGGGCGATGAAGGTTTCCGACAAACGCGGGTATCCCTTGAGAACCAGTGCGATCCTGCGCGCCATATGTTTCTTCCCGGCAATCGGTATTGTCTCGTCGACCGCACCCGCGGCATGGGGCCGGGGGCGCCCGGCCTCAGACCACGGTCCGGATCGGTTCCGCCGGCCTCAGAAGAAGATCCGATGCCAGAGTGTCGATAATGTCGAGGCCATCGAGCAGGCCCGGGATCGAGACCGAGCTGGGCGCCGGCTGGCGGGCGAGGGCGTGCAGGGCCCGGGCCATGGCCTTGGGGTCGTGGCCGCCGTCGTCGGCAAGCATTTGCACGAGCTTGAGCTTTGAAGCTTGTTGGGTCCGGATCAACTGTTCCTTGCGCGGGGCGGTGCGGGGAACGATCACCGCCGGGCGGTCGAAGGACAGAATCTCGCAAAACGTGTTGTAGCCGCCCATGGCCACCACGCCCTTGGCCCGCGCCATCAGGGATTCGAACCCGGTATGGAAGGTGATCGCTTCCACCCGGTCGAGCCGCTCGATGCGTTCGGTGAAGCTTTGGCGGCTTTGCGGCGCCATGAAGGGCCCGAAAACGACCAATGCCGGGTGGGGCAGGCCGGAATCGCACTCATAGGCGCGCAGCACCCAATCCACCAGGGCCTCGCCATCGCCGCCGCCGCCCGGCGTCACCAGAAAATACCCCTCGCCGATCAGACCTCCGGGCCGCTCCTGCGGTCGGTTGCGGGGCACGTTTCTCCGCAGATAGCCGGTATAGACCAGTTTCCGGCGCACGCTTTCGGGCGCGTCTATACCCGTGAAGGGGTCGTAGATTTGGCGCAGGCCGTAAATCCAAATCTCGTCGTAAAGATCGGCCAGCGCCGGCATCACTTTCTTGCGGTCCCACTCGGCGGCCAGCAGCCGGGGATCGTCCATCACGTCCCGCAAGCCCAGCACCAAGGGCGTGCCGCGCCCCTTCAGCATCTCCAGGGTCCGGCCGACCTCTCCTAGGAGACCGAGGGGCTCCTTGTCGACAATGAAGAGGTCGGGATCGAACGCCCGGGAGGTGTGGTAGATGATGTCGCGCCGCAGTTTCAGCGTCTGGTCGGGAGAGATGTGGAGTTTGAGGGGGGTGTATTCGCCGTTGCGGAGCTTGATCATGCCCGGAATCCGCACGAAATCAACGCGCGCACGGAAGTTGAAGCTGCCGATGATGGGCGAGCCCGACAGGATCAGGACCGAAAGGCCCTTGTGATTGGCCACCAACCGATTGGCGATCGTCATGCAACGACGCAGGTGGCCGAGGCCAAAGCTGTCGTGGCTGTAGATCAGGACGCGATAAGCCTCTTTCACACGCACACCCCAAGCTAGACGGGCGAAATGACGGAAACCGCAAAACGTGACAAATCACCATACACTTAGGGGGCTGGGGGCGGTCAAATTTTATGGTTTCATCGGCCCTGCCTAGATCCCGTGCGCTAGAGCATTTCCGGGCCAAATTGAACCATTTGACCGGGATGAATTTGCCCCAAGGCTAGGCGCGCATCGCACGGCGATGCGGGGCATCGGCGAAGGTGGGCAACGACGCCTTGGGGTCAAAGCACCCGGCCTGCGGTGGGGCTCGTCATGCGAAGCGTGCATTGGCACGACAGCACCCAGGGTGCGTTGCGGCCCTCGCCCGATGCGAAGCATCGCGCGTCATGCGAAGCGTGCATCCGCACGACGGACCGCGCCTACCCTGGAAACCCATGAGCACCCATCAAATTGAGCCGATTAGGTCGGATAGTGCTCTAGACTGACCCCAGCGGTTTTTCATTCCCCCTAGAGCACTTTTCGGCCAAATTGACTCCATTAGGCCGGAATATGCTCTGTCAGGATCCACCAATGGCGGGACGAAAATGGGGCGGCGTCTATGTCATCGCCGGGCCGACCGCGTCGGGCAAGTCCGGCTTGGCCCTGGCCTTGGCCGAGCGCGTCGGCGGCGTCGTCATCAACGCAGATTCCATGCAGCTCTATCGCGGGGTCGAACGGCTCACCGACCAGCCCGATCAGGAAACCCGGGCCCGCGTCCCCCATCGGCTCTACGGCGTGCTGGAACCATCGGAGAGCTGTTCGGCGGGCCGATGGCGCGGGCTTGCGCTGGCCGAGATCGAGGCGGCGTTGGCGACCGGCCACGCGCCCATCGTGGTCGGCGGGTCCGGCCTCTACCTGCAGGCGCTGATGGAAGGCCTGGCGCCGATTCCCGACATCCCCCCCGCCGTGCGAACGGCGGTGAGGCGCCGCCACGCGGAACTGGGCAGCCAAGCGTTCCATGCCGAGCTTGCGGTCAACGATGCCGCCGCCGCCGCCAACATCCGGGCCAGCGATTCCCAGCGCATGACCCGGGCGGCCGAGGTCCTCGAGGCCACCGGCCGGTCGCTGACCGAGTGGCAGCGCGCGCCCGCCGACGGCCCGCCCCAAGGCCTCGCCTTTCGCGTGATCCTTTTGATGCCGCCGCGCGCCGCCCTTTACGCGGCCATCGACGCGCGGTTCGATCGAATGGTGGCGGACGGGGCGCTTGACGAGGCCCGGGCCCTGGCGGCGCGGGGCCTGGCGCCGGATCTGCCGGTGATGAAGGCGCTCGGCGTGGCGGAACTGGCGGCGGCGGGCGGCGAGGTGGAGATCGCCGCTGCGATAACGCGCGCCAAGACGGCCACCCGGAACTATGCCAAGCGGCAGATCACCTGGTTTAAAGGCCAGATGGTTGCGGATATTACCTTTTCTACGCAATTTTCAGAAAGTATTAAGGACAAAATCTTATCAAAAATTCTATAATTTTCCTTGACCGGGACATTTCTTGACCTTAGGTTGTCGCTCCGCCGCATCGGGTAGAAACCCGGCGACCCGGCGAAAAGATGCCGGCAGGGCGGTCGTATGGACGGAGGAGGGCTTATGGCCCTCCGGGTTTTTTTATGGGCCAGGTCTTTGGCCCGATGGTGTAAGGGAACTAGAGCCATGGCAAAGGGCAAGCTCAGCGGAGCGGAAATTGTTCTCAAGGTTCTTGAGGAGGAAAAGACCGAGATTTTGTTCGGCTATCCCGGCGGTGCGGTCCTGCCCCTCTATGACGCCCTGTTTCAGCAGAAGGCGATCCGCCACATCCTGGTGCGCCAGGAAGGCGGCGCGATCCATGCGGCGGAAGGCTACGCCCGTTCGTCCAACAGGGTGGGCGTGGTGCTGGTGACCTCGGGCCCGGGCGCGACCAACGTGGTGACGGGGCTCACCGACGCGCTCATGGACTCGGTCCCCATCGTCTGCCTGACCGGACAGGTGCCGACCCACCTGATCGGCAACGACGCCTTCCAAGAGGCCGACACCACGGGCATTACCCGGCCGTGCACCAAGCACAATTACCTGGTCAAGGATGTCGACGACCTTGCCCGGGTCATGCGCGACGCCTTCTATGTGGCGCGTACCGGGAGGCCCGGTCCGGTGGTGGTCGACCTGCCCAAGGACGTGCTTCAGGCCATGGCGCGCTATACCCCGCCGCCGGCGAAATCCGGTGCCCATCTGAGCTATCGCCCGCGGATGCGGGCCGATGCCGACGCCATCAACCGCGCCGTCGAGCTGATCGCGGGTGCCAAGCGGCCGATCTTCTATAGCGGCGGCGGCGTCATCAACTCCGGTCCCAAGGCATCGAAGCTTTTGGCCAAGTTCGTGGGCAAGACCGGCTATCCCATCACCTCGACGCTGATGGGGCTCGGGGCTTATCCGTCCAGGAACAAGCAGTTCCTCGGCATGCTTGGGATGCACGGCACCTTCGAGGCCAACCTGTCGATGTATAATTGCGACGTCATGGTGGCCGTCGGCGCCCGCTTCGATGACCGGGTGACCGGCAAGCTCTCCGAATTCGCGCCCAAGGCGAAGAAAATCCACATCGATATCGACCCGTCGTCGATCAACAAGAACGTCATGGTCGAGGTGCCCGTGATCGGCGATTGCGCCACCGTGCTGGGCCAGTTGATCAAACGCTGGGGGGAGGTCAAGGCCAAGCCGGACGCCAAGGCGCTCAACAAATGGTGGGCCCAAATCGCCAAATGGCGCGCCCGCAAGTGCCTGTCCTATGAGATGAACGACGACGTCATCAAGCCCCAATACGCGCTCGAGCGGTTGCAGGCCCTGACCCGCGGCATGGACGTGTACTTCTCCACCGAGGTCGGCCAGCACCAGATGTGGGCGGCCCAGTTTCTCCAATTCGACAAGCCCAATCGCTGGTTGACCTCGGGGGGGCTCGGCACCATGGGCTACGGCCTGCCGGCGGCGATCGGTGCCCAGGTGGCCCATCCCAAGTCCCTGGTGATCGACGTTGCCGGGGAAGCTTCTTTGCTGATGAACATGCAGGAGTTCTCCACCGCCGCGCAGTACCGGCTGCCGGTGAAGGTATTCATCCTCAACAACCAATACATGGGCATGGTGCGCCAATGGCAGGAACTGCTCTACGGCGGGCGCTATGCGGAAAGCTACATGGCGAGCCTGCCGGACTTCGTGAAACTGGCCGAGACCTTTCACGGTACCGGGCTGATTGCCAAAAAACCATCGGAGGTGGATGACGTCATCAAGGAGATGATCCGCACCGACGACATGGTGATCGCCGATATCCGGATCGATCCCCTGGAAAACTGTTTCCCCATGATCCCTTCGGGCGCGGCCCATTGCGATATGTTGCTGGGCCCAGCCGACAAGGCCGCCACGCCCGTATCCGAAGAGGGCATGGTCCTGGTGTAGAGCGCCCGTGTGCCGGGTCCGGGAGGCCGCCCCCAGGGGAAAGGACGACCAAGTGAGCGAAGACGGCATCGAACGGCACATCATCGCCGTGCTGGTGGAAAACGAGGCGGGCGTGCTGGCCCGGGTGGTCGGCTTGTTTTCCGGCCGCGGCTACAATATCGAATGCCTCAACGTGGCCGAGATCGACCCCGAGGCCGGGCAGTCGCGGATCACCGTGGTGACCTCCGGCACCCCGCAAATCATCGAGCAGATCAAGGCGCAGCTCACGCGTCTGGTGCCGGTGCACAAGGTTTCCGATCTCACCCAAGAAGGTCCCCATGTCGGCCGCGAACTGGCACTGATCAAGGTTCGTGGCCGTGGCGAAAAACGGGTGGAATCGCTCCGCATCGCCGATATCTTCCGGGCCGGGGTGGTGGATTCCACGTCGCGTTCGTTCGTCTTCGAAATTACCGGGGCGCCGGAAAAGATCGACGCCTTCATCCAGTTGATGGCGCCGCTCGGCCTGGTCGACGTATCGCGCACCGGCGTCGTCGCTATTGCCCGGGGCGAAAAGCCCATCTAAAACAGGGCTCCCCCGTCGGGGCGGGAGCAAACCACGAGGAACCGATGATGCGCGTTTACTACGACAGGGATGCCGACGTTAACCTGATCAAGAAGAAGAAGGTGGTGATCATCGGCTATGGCAGCCAGGGCCATGCCCATGCCCTCAATCTCAGGGATTCCGGGATCAAGGATGTCGCCGTCGCGCTGCGACCGGGATCGGCCTCCGCGGCCAAGGCCAAGGGGGAGAAACTCAAGGTCATGGCCCCGGCGGAAGCAGCCCAATGGGCCGATGTCGTCATGGTCCTGGTGCCCGACGAATTGCAGGCGGAGCTGTACACCAAAGAGCTTAAGGACAACATGAAGAAAGGCGCCGCGCTGGCCTTCGCCCATGGGCTCAATATCCATTTCCGGCTGATCGAGCCGCGCAGCGACATGGACATCTTCATGGTGGCGCCCAAGGGGCCCGGCCATACGGTCCGGGGTGAATACCTGAAGGGCGCCGGCGTGCCCTGTCTCATCGCCGTCGACCAGGATGCTTCGGGCAATGCCCACGATATCGGCCTGTCCTACGCCTCGGCCATCGGCGGCGGGCGTTCGGGGATCATCGAGACCACCTTCCGCGAAGAATGCGAAACCGACCTTTTCGGTGAGCAAACGGTGCTCTGCGGCGGCCTCACCAGCCTTATCAAGGCCGGGTTTGAAACCCTGGTGGAGGCGGGCTACGCGCCGGAGATGGCGTATTTCGAGTGCGTCCACGAGGTCAAGCTGATCGTCGACCTGATCTACGAGGGCGGCATCGCCAACATGCGCTATTCGATCTCCAACACCGCTGAGTACGGCGATTACGCGTCGGGCCCCCGGATCATCGACGAAAGCGTGAAAAAACGCATGAAAGAGATCCTCGACGACATTCAGTCGGGGCGTTTCGTTTCTCAGTGGATGAGCGAATGCGCCGCCGGCCAGCCGAGTTTCAAGGCCATGCGGCGGCGCGCCGCCGAGCACCCGATCGAAGAAGTCGGCGAGAAGCTGCGCGCCATGATGCCGTGGATCGCCGAGGGCGCCCTGGTCGACAAATCCAAGAACTAGGCTTCGCCGAAAACTTAGGCGTTAGCGGAAAGGCGGGGGAGACCCTGCCTTTTTGCCCCAGCCCCGGTCTTGGGCTTGGCCGCCGCCCGGTCCATTCCGGCCCCCGCCGGCCCCTGCAAGCCGGGCAAGCATCTTTATATTTCAGGTGCTTAAGCCCGAAATTTTCATTTTGTTCTTTAACCCCTCCAAATATTCGTGATATGAAATCCAAGAGATCGGACGAAAGCGAAGCCAATGGCTGAATTGAACGCAACTCCGGCGGTCATCGCCGGCATCGGGGACGGGGCGCCCGGCGCCTCCGCGCCCATGCGTTCAGCCGCGCTTTCGCTACACCTTCTGCTCTCCCTGCAAGGGGACCTTCGACTTAGGTGCCCCTGAACGCCTGCCAAGGCACCAATGCCGGTGTTTTCCGGCGTTCAGGGGGTCAAGCCTTAAAACCGCTGACACCTAGTTGAAGGAAGGAATAATCCCATGAGCGCCCGCTCTGACAAGAACAGAATAATTATTTTCGACACCAC
>JAPUGG010000012.1 GCA_027292975.1 Alphaproteobacteria bacterium
GCGGCGGCCGAGTGGACCGAGTACAACACCCCCCACGAAGACCTTAGGGAATATCTCGACCGGGTCGAGAGAGCCGGCGAGCTGAAGCGCATCGACGACGTCGGTTGGGACCTCGAAATGGGGGCGATTTCCGAGATGTTCGGCGTCGAGCGTCCCGACGGGCCGCCGACCCTTCTGTTCGACAACATCCCCGGCTACGACAAGGGGTTCCGGGCGGTGTGGGGGACCACCAACAGCCGCCGGCGGTTCGCCCTGACCTATGGGTTTCCCGAGCCGGCAACTACCGTGGACTGCGTCCAGGCCTACCGCGACCGGATGCAGACCGACTTCGAGCTCACCCCGGCAACCACGGTTAAGACCGGTCCCGTGTTGGAGAACGTGGATCGAGACGACGAGGTGGACTTGTTCAAGTTTCCAATCCCCAAGATCCATGAGCTCGACGGCGGCCGGTATCTCGGGTCCCACGATCTCGTCATCATGGGCGACCCCGAGAGCGACTGGGTGAATGTCGGCACCTACCGCGTGCAGGTCTTCGACAAGAACACGGTCGGCCTGTGGATGAGCCCCGGCAAGCATGGCCGGCTGATCCGCGAGAAGTATTTCGATCAAGGCAAGCCGTGTCCGGTGGTCATCAGCGTCGGCACCGACCCGCTTCTGTTCCTCACCGCGGGTAACGAGATCGACTACGGCACATCGGAGTTCGCCTATGCCGGCGGGCACAGGGGGCGTCCGTTCGAGGTGCTCAAGAGCGAGCTTCACGGCCTGCCCATGCCGGCGCGGGACGAGATCATCCTGGAAGGGGAGATTCTGCCCGATGAGGTCCGCCGGGAAGGGCCGTTCGGAGAGTTCACCGGCTATTACGCCAGCGGTGACCAGGACCAGCCGGCGGTCCGCATCCGCCGCGTGTACTATCGAAACAACCCGATCATCACCGTGGCGCGTCCCGGCCGTCCGCCCCACGATTACGCCTTCGCAAAGTGCGTCACCAAGGCGGCCACAATCTGGGACGAGGTCGAGAAGGCCGGCCTGCCAGGCGTCAAGGGCGTGTGGTCCCACGAGGCCGGCGGGGCGCGGTTGTTCAACATTATCTCGATCAAGCAAATGTATCCCGGCCACGCGCGCCAGGCGGGCATGCTGGTGACCAACTGCCACGCCGGCGCCTACCTGGGCCGCTGGGTGATCGTCGTCGACGACGACATCGACCCCACCAACACCTTCGACGTGATCTGGGCGATGGCTTCCCGGTGCGATCCGTCGGCCGACATCGACTTCATCCGCTCGGCCTGGAGCGGCCCGCTCGATCCCTTGCTGAAGCCGGGCGAGGAATTGAACTCGCGCGCCATCGACGATGCCTGCCGGCCGTGGGACTGGAAGGATGATTTTCCGCCGGTGGCGGCGGCCAGCCCAGGGCTCATGAGCAAGACCCGGGACCGCTGGCGCCCCTTGCTCAATGAGTAAACCAAGGCCTGAGACTCAGGCAGGCGGCCCACTCGCTGGAGATCCATAGTGCGCCGATCGCTGGCGCGCGGACCTAGGATTTCTCTCCAGTGCGCAGATTAACAAACCCCGTCCCATAGGCGACCGCGACAACGGCCCCTCGGAACATGACCGGCATCCAGCCCGGCGCGATGAACAAAAGCCCCGCCGCCACGAACAGCACCCGGCGGAACGGGCCCAATCGGCGAATTTTATAGAGATTGCCCGGCGCGTGATGTCCCACCGGTGAAGGCATTGGCGCTTTGGGATTGAATCATAAGGTTGCCAAGATCAATGCCGCGGCCAAAGCGTCACTAATTTTGGTGCCACGGCTAAAACAGATATCCCCAGGCCAATCAATGGAAGGGTGATACCGGGCGCAATGAGGAGCAGTCCGCCACCCACCAGCAACAGGCGCTGCGCGATATTCAACATACCAATCGCGTAGCCGCGAATTCCAGCAGCCAGTAAGCTTGCCCCAATGAGCGCTGTAACCACCGCCATGACGATGTCGACCAGGCTGCCACGCATCAGGAGGCCTGGATTGAAGACAAATGCGAACGGAATTAGGAATGCGGCGATGCCCAATCGCATTGCTTCCCAGCCGGTGGCCCACACTTTCGAACCGGCAATTCCCGCCGTGACATAAACCGCGATGCAGGTGGGCGGCGTATAAAACGAAGCGAGCCCCCAATAAATGACGAATAGATGCGCGGCGATATCAGGCACGCCCAACCGCACTAGGGCCGGCGCCATCAGGGTTGCCAGCGTGATATAGGCAGGTGTCGCATCCAACCCCATGCCAACAATCAGACTGACGATACCCACGAATAACAGGGTTAGGATCAGATCGCCGCCAGCCAAGTCGACAATGAAGCGGGATACCTTGATGCCAACGCCGGAAAGTTCCAGCGCGCCGATCATAATGCCGACCGCCGCCGTAATAGAGGCCACCGTAATCCAGCGGCGGGTCCCTTCGTCAAAAGCCCGCATGATGTTTCCGGGCATCAGCCAATGATCCCGGTTCTTCGATAAAAAGCTGACGGCGACGACGAAGCCGCAGGTGTAGATACCGGACAAGCCGGGGGGTAAAGATTTGACGATTAAAAAATAGACCAGGGCGGCCATGGGGATGAGGTAATACCAGCCGCCCACGAATGATGGCCAGAATTTCGGCAGCTCTTCGCGCGGCAATGCTTTAATGCCATCCCGGTGGGCTTGCAGGTGAACCGACACAAAGACGATCAGAAAATAAAGCGCGGCCGGCGCAGCGGCGGAAATGACGACGGTCGCATAAGAAACTTCGATCCATTCCGCCATGATAAAGGCGATCGCCCCCATCACCGGGGGCAAGATGATGCCGCCTGTTGAGGCAACGGCTTCGACCGCGGCCGCGAAGGCCGGCGTATAGCCAATCTTTTTCATCATCGGGATGGTAAAGATTCCGGTTGTCGCTGAATTGCCGGAAGGTGAGCCTGAGATCGAGCCGAACATGGCGCTGGCGACGACGGCTGCCTTGGCGGGCCCCCCCCGCGACCAACCGGTGAGCGCCAGGGCCATATCCATAAACCAGCGGCTGGCACCCGCCCTGTCCATCAGCGCACCAAAAATCAGAAACACGATGACGATGTTGGCGGCGATTCCCAGCGGCAGGCCAAAGATACCGGCATTGCCGACATAGGTGCCGTAGAGTAACCGATCGAGTGGAAAACCACGGCCGTACAGCAGGCCCGGCAGGAATTTCTGGAAAATCGTCATTAAAACGAACAGGACGATGATGATCGGCAATGCCCAACCGGTTGTTCGGCGCACGGCTTCCAACACCGGAACCGCCAGCATCCCGGCGAGAATGATGCCTTTGGTGTCTAGAAATCCGTACTCGCCATAATCCAAAATGCTTTCGTGGAAAAAGATGACAAAGCCGGCACCGGTAAGTCCGGAAGCCAACAGCGACCAGTCATACCAGGGAACCTTGCGGAACCGCCCCTCTGCCTCGGTATCCTCGCCGTGTTTTTTGCCGCCCGCCGGTAACAGCAGATAAATCAGGATCAATGCCGAGGAAATACTGATCGCGAGATGCACCTCGTGTGGAACGAACACTCCGAACCACTCCGGCAATTGGCCGACCACAAGAAAGTGATAGATCGCGGTGATCGACGTTATCGACACCAGGATCTTGCTGCGATTCATTGGCTAACCCGACAGGATTTTTGAATTAAAAAGGAAAAAGTGCCGCCGTCTCCTGCAGGCAAAAAACGGCGGCAACTTCAGTGGATCTTGTCCGTGGACGCTAGCGCGATTTGGCGATCAATTTTTTCTGATTGGCCTCCAACGCCGGCGTCCAAACACCTTTTTCCTTGAAGTAACGGATGGCGCCGTCGTGGAACGGCAGCGCCACATTCTTCAACGCTCTCTTCAACGTCCAATTACGGGCCGCCTTATGATAGGTGGCGAACTCCTTGGTGTTTTCGAAAATCGCCTTGGCGACCTTATACACCGTCTTGGTGGAGACCCCCGGACGCGACAGAAAATAGCTGTTCAGGCCGATCAAATGGACCGGCTTGGTCTGACCCGGGTATGTATTGGGAGGAAACGTATTGGCCCACATCATTGGCGGCAGGTGCTTCAGCATTTCGTCCCGCTTTTGCTTCGACGTATAGAAGAAATCCAAAACCCCGTCATGCATCGGTTTTGCGACGGCGGCGGCCTTGCGGCCGAACGGCATCACGAGGGCGGCGATGCTTCCGGCACGTGCGGCCTTGTAGGCTTGCTTTGAGTTGGTCGTCGCAACCAGATTCATTGAACCTGCATCAAGATTGAAGACCTTGATGAAGGCGCCCATGACCAGTGCGATTTCAGGCAATGCCCGGCGTTTGGCGACGACGGTCTGGCCTTTGAGATCGGCAAGACTTTTAATGTTGGCCCCCTTGCGGAGCAAAATCCAACGGTTGCTGGCCTGAGCCTGGACAACCAGGCGGATCGGAACCTTGCCCGATTTCTTGAAGTTGAAGGTGCCGTTAAAGCCTGAAAACGCCGCGAAAGAGTTGGCCAATGCGAACTCGACTTTTTTCGCGCCGAGGCCCCGAACGTTGGCCGATGACCCCCCGACGGGTTCTGCCGTGGCATTTATCTTTGCATGTTTGGTGATGATTTCCGACGCACCGATGGCAAGGGTGTAAAACGTACTGCCGACGCTGGAGGTGCCGATTCGCACCGCCTCCTGCGCCTTGGCGGCGGTCGATCCGGCCACCAGAAAAACCATGGCCAACGCCATGCCTAGGGTTCTGCATTTCAACATTTTCAATCTCCCTGTTTTTCTACGGATTTCCGGTATGTTCCTGCCGCTGATTAAACACGCCGGGCGCTTCGCGCGCAACCGGCATCCAATCGCCCAACCTGCCGGCGGTGCTCTCGTCGATCTTCCCTTATCGGTTCGGCGCGTCCCCCGGCGGCGTCCGGGAACCCGTCCTACAATTTACATAGGAGCGCCCGGTTCGACGCCGTCTTCTTCCGCTAAGGACGGCTCGTCTTCCTCGAAAACTTTGACCTTGGGCGGTTCTCCCTTGAACCCCAACTGCCCCCACCTCTCGCCGACTCGCTGGTAGACCGGCTTGGACAGTTTGGTTCTCGGAGAGAACTCCTTGATGTATCTGAATTCCATGCAGGCATTGATCAGGCACTTGGAACCCCAAGGCCTGATCTCGGGGGGGTTCAGGCTGGGATCCAGATAGGTGCTCCAGGTCTCCCTTAGGATGTCGATGGACTGGGAAGGCCGCGACCGGGTGACCATGGCCCAGACGACCTCCGACAATTGGGTCGGATCCACATCGTGGTCCACGACGACGATATATTTGGAGAAATACGCACCGCCGACACATTGGGCGGCAAGCGCCATGACCTGGGCGGCGTGCCCCGGAAACCGCTGTTCAATGGAAACCACGGTCATGCCCCAGCCGGCCGCTTCGGGCGGCGACCACACGCCCCGGATGCCCGGAACCCCGAGGGAGTCAAGGTCCTCCCAAATCTTCGCCGCCCGGGTCATCGCCCAGAACAGCCCGCATTCGTTGGCCGGCCAATCGGCCATCAGGGCGCAGGTCAGGATCGGATCGTCCTTATAGCGGACGGTGCTGATCTCGATGTAGGGCGCACTATCCTCGGGACGGGCGTAATAGCCGGTAAATTCGCCGAATGGACCCTCCGTGAACTCCTTGTTGGGATGGGCATAGCCCTCGACGATGATCTCGGCATTGGCGGGCAGCAGCAGACCGGTGACGTCGCTTTCGAACACCTCGATGGGCGCGCCGTTGATGCCGCCGAAGAAATCGTACTCGGAAACGTCCTTGGGAACCGACGTCGCCGCCACCGTGAACAGGAGAGGATCCAATCCGTACACCGCGGCCACCGGCGCCGGTTTACCCTGCTGCCACCAACGCTCGCGATCGAGCAGGGCGTCCTTGCCCGGCGATACATAGTAGCCGACCTCGTTGCGGCTCTTGATCATGTTGCGATAGGTGCCGAGATTGATTCGACCCGATAGCGGGTCCTTGGTAATCAGCGCATCGGCGGTGCCGATATACCTGCCCCCGTCGCGTGGCCACATTTTCGGCGCCGGAAACTTGGTGATATCGACGTCGTCGCCGGTCTCGATGTTTTGATTTACCAGTGCATCCTTGGCATCGACGATGGCCGGCGGGAGGCGCCGTTTCATCTTTTCCTTGAGAAGCTCTACGAACTCAATCCCTTGCTTCCCCGGCTCTTCCCTGATCGCCAGCGAAATACGATTATAGCTGCTGCCCATCATATTAAAGAGCGCGCGCTGGCCGGGATGGCCCTTGATATTTTCAAAGAGTAAGGCGGGAGAGCCGATTTCCCGGCCGACCATGTAGGCGATGGTGGACATCTCGAGATCGGGATCGACTTCGGCGGTGATTCTCTTGATCTCGCCCATGGCATCGGCTCTTTCCAACCAGGGGCCGAGACCGTCCATTCCGGTTTTCACCTTCACGTCCATTATGGCAATTCCTCACAAGATGCCGCGCTTATACGAAAATTGCCGCGCAAAAAAGAAACTTGCCGCGGCCATGGTCATTAGGCCTTACCTCCAATGACGCGTCAAGGGCGGGGCCCTGCCCGGGCACATCCTCAGAGGCTGGCGGGAAAAGACCGGCCTCACCATCCTCGACGGCATCGGCTCGACCGAGGTCGGCCACATCTTCATTTCCAACCGCTTGGACGATGTCATTCCGGGAGCCAGCGGCAGGATCGTGCCCGGCTATGCCGCCAGAATCCTCGACGACCAGGGCAAGGAGGTCGCGGCCGGCGAAAGCGGCCAATTGATGATCAAGGGGCAGTCCACGGCCAAGTATTACTGGAACAACCCGGAAAAGACCGCGGCGACCATGGTCGACGGCTGGCTCAATACGGGTGATACCTATATTCAGGACCAAGAGGGCGTCTACCACTATTGCGGGCGCAACGACGATATGCTCAAGGTCGGCGGCATCTGGTGTTCGCCCTTCGAGATCGAAGCCAAGCTGGTGGAGTATCCCAAGGTGTTGGAGGACGCCATTGTCGGGCGC
>JAPUGG010000120.1 GCA_027292975.1 Alphaproteobacteria bacterium
CGACGGGGTCAGGGTCAGCTTGCGGACGAATTTGAGGACCGGCTTGATCTTCTCATCGACGCCGGAGCCGTCCACATCCTCCATCAGCTTGACGAACCCGTCCTCGGGAAAGCCCAGCGCGATGGCCACCTGGGAATGAACTCCGTGGCAATACTGGCAGGCGTTGACGCCCGACACGTAACCGGCGATCAGCTCGCGTTCTTCCAACGAAAAAGGGCTGTCCTTGCGCATCAAATGTTCCGAGAAATCATGCCAGCCGTGGAACCTCCCCTCGGCCATGGCGAAGATGGTCCGGACATTGGCGTTCTCGGGCAGGGATGGGAAAAAGGGCATGGCGATGTTCCTCGTGTTCAGGCAATCATGGGGGGCATCAATTATAGGATTTGCCGCCTTTACCGCACCCGCCGGTCTGTGGCAAAATGCTTACTCTTCTACCCAAAATGACGCCCATCGCGGGCCAAGGCGCCCGGGAACGGGAAGGATACCATCATGCGCGAAGTTCACACACTCAACAGCAAGTCCGCTGCCGTCAAGAAGCGCCTCGACCACCCCGTGATCGATGCCGACGCCCATGTGCTGGAATGCGAATGGGCGATCATGGACCATATCCGCGACATCGGCGGCCCCGAGATCGCCGCGAAATTCGAAAAGACCGGCCGGCCCGGCTACACCCCGAAGCACCGCTCCATGTTCTGGGCGGCGCCATCGGGCAAATACACCATCGACCGCGCCACCTGCATGCTGCCCAAGCTCTATGCCGAACGCCTGGAGGACGCCGGCATCGATTTCTCCATCATCTACACCACCTACGGCATTTCCGCCAACCAGGTGCGCGACGATGAAATGCGCCAGGTCCTGGCCCGTTCCCTGAACACCCTTTACGCGGAAATGTTCGACGACGTGAAGGACCGCATGACACCGGCGGCGATCATCCCCACCTGGACGCCCAAGGAGGCCATCGACGAACTGGAATACGCGGTCAACACGCTCGGCCTCAAGACCTTCACCCTGGCCGGAGAGGTGCGCGACGCGGTACCCGAAGTGGCGGCCACCGATCCCGCGCTCGGCGCGCTGACCCAGCGCATCACGTCCATCTGCATGGAACCTAGAGATGGCAACGACTACGACCCGCTTTGGCAGAAATGCATGGATCTCCGCGTCCTGCCCGCCGGCCATGCCGGCTCCCAGAAAAGCCAGCGCCGCCAGTCGCCCAATTGTTATGCCTTCAACCGGTTGGGCACGTTCTCTATCGGCAACGAGTTCTTTGCCCGCTCGCTGTTCTTCTCGGGCGTGCTCCGGCGTTTCCCGCGGCTCAACTTCGCCTTCCTCGAAGGCGGCGTGGCCTGGGCCTCCCAGCTCTACAACGATTTGATGGAGATCTACGAGAAACGCAACATCGAGTGGATCTACGAGCACCAGGACCCTTCCAAGCTCGACGTCGAGCTGATGGAAGAGATGTTCGAGCGCTACGGCCACATGCCCTACATGACAGCGGAGAAATGGCGCGACTGCCAGGAATTGCCCCAGTCCCAAAAGGTCGAAACCCGGCCCATGAACGACTTCGAGGCGAGCGGCGTTGCGTCGCGCGAGGACATCCGCGATCAGTTCGTCCCCAATTTCTATTACGGCGCGGAAGCGGACGACAGGATGACGGCGCTGGCCTTCGATACCAAGCTCAACCATTTCGGCGTCAAGCTGAAGGCCGTCTTCTCGTCGGATATCGGCCATTGGGACGTGCCCGACATGTCCGGCGTCCTGCACGAGGCTTGGGAAATGGTCGAGAATGAGACCATCAACGAAGACGACTTCAAGGAATTCGTGTTCACCAACACCGCCGAGATGCACGCCCAGATGAACCCGGATTTTTTCAAGGGAACGGTGGTCGAGGACGCGGTGGCCAAGGTCATGGCCGAGAAGCGGCCCAAGGGCTCGGCCTCGGCCGCCGAGTAAACTTAGTCCACGCCGCGGAAGGCAGCCGTTTCCCGGCAGGCCGCCCCGGCGGCGTCGGGGTCGAGGCTTGGGTCCCAAAGGCTTCCGTTGAAGCGCCCGCCGGTGTGCCCGTCGGAACGGGCCGAACACAGCCAGACCAAAACCGGGTTCATGACGTCCACGGGAAGATAGGTGCGGCCCGGCTTCTTTACCCGCTCGGGATCGGAATCACACGCTCCGCCGGGGAGGAGCGCGTTGCAACTCACCCCGGTCCCGGCGAGGTCCTTGGCCCAGATATAGGTTTCCGCGTCGATCGCCGCCTTGGTCACCCCGTAGGGGCTGTTCCTGGGGCCGGAGAAATTATGCACCGAGGTGGTGAGGTTGATGATCTTGCCATGGCCCTGGCCGATCAAAGTGGGCGCCACGGTAAAGGCCATGAAAAAGGTGCCGGTGACGTTCACCTCCACCGATTCCTTATAGATCCGGGGGTTGGTCTCCCAGAACTTAAAGGAGTTTCCCGACGCCGGCAGGCCGGGACCGCGATGGAGGCGCCGCGCGTTGTTGACCAGCACGTAGGGCGCGCCGAAGGCGTCGATGGTCCGGGCCAGGCAGGCGCGGCACGAGCCGAGGTCCGTGATATCGGTTTCCACCGCGAGCGCGTGGCCGGCCCCGGCGATCTCGCGGATGTCCTCCGCCACCTTCTTAAGCCCTTCGGTGGCCGGCGAGGCCAGCACCAGCCTGGCGCCGGCTTCCGCCAAACCCAGGCTCATGGCGCGCCCTAAGCCGCGATCGGCGCCGGTCATGATCACCACGCGCCCGTCGAGGTCGATATCGGGCAGTTTGATTTCGGCCACCCCTTCCTCCCATCTGGTTTTGGTCTTTTGGTTGGTTGGATTCGACTATAGGCAGCGCCTGGCCATGGGGAAAGCGCGGCGCTATCTTAAGCGCCATGGCTTCGACCCGCTTCTCAGTCTTAAGGGTTTTCGTCCTCTCCGGCCTTGTTGCCCTCGCCGCCGCGGCGCCCGCCCATGGCGCCGAAGACCGGGCGAGCTTCTCGCTCTTGGTGGAAAATGACAGCATCGGTGGCACCGACCGCCATTACACCAACGGCATCAAGGCAAGCTGGCTGTCCAAGAAAGGCGACTTCGCCGACTTCAGCCGCTGGTTGGCCCACGCCCTGCCGCTCTTTCCCGACGGCGGGGAAAGGCGCATCGCCTTCGCAGTGGGCCAGAACATTTACACCCCCGGCGACATATCCGTGGCCACGCTGCAAACCGAGGACCGCCCCTACGCCGGCTGGCTGTACGGTGAATTGGGGCTGACCGCGCAGACCAAGAACCGTCTCGATTCGGTCGCCATATCGCTCGGCGTGATCGGCCCCGCCTCCCAGGCCGAGCCCACCCAGCGGACCTGGCACCGGCTGTTCAACATCACCCGCCCCCGGGGCTGGCAACATCAGTTGAAGAACGAACCGGCGCTGAACATCACCTATGAACACTCCCGGCGCTTCGAGTGGAACCGCACCCCGTTGTTCGGCCTCGATGCCGACTTCACGCCCCATGTGGGGCTCAGCCTCGGCAACGTTTTCACTTACGGCGCCGCCGGGTTGATGACCCGCGTGGGCCGAGATTTCGCGGGCGATTTCGGCGGCCCGCCGCGCATCCGCCCGTCGATGCCCGGCGCCGGCCATTTCCAGCCGCCCCCGGGCGGTTTCGGCTGGTACCTGTTCGCCGGCTTCGAGGCCCGCGCGGTGGCGCGAAACATTTTCCTCGACGGCAACACGTTTACCGACAGTCACTCGGTCGATAAGAAGACTCTGGTGGGCGACGCGCAACTGGGTTTCGCCCTCATCTTCCGGCGCTTTCGGATCACCTATACCCAGGTGCTGCGGACCATCGAATTCGACGGCCAGGCCACCCCCCACACCTTCGGCGCCATCAGCCTGACGGCGAATTTTTGAGGGTGGCCGCGCCTAGGCGGCTTCCTGATCGGCGTAAGCGCGGTCGCCGGCCACCACGGTCCGGTGCAGGCAGCGGATGTCGGGCAGGCCGTAGCCGCCCACCGCCCGGTGGCAGACGCACCGGTTGTCCCACATCACCAGGTCATTGTCGCGCCACTTGTGGCGGATGTGCCAGCG
>JAPUGG010000121.1 GCA_027292975.1 Alphaproteobacteria bacterium
GATCTGGCACCGCCGCGACATGACGTAACCACCTTACGCTGTTGAAAATCCTGCCTCGCCCCGGCCCCGCGCGGCTCACCGCGTCCGGCCCGGGATGGGGCTTACTACCGGGTTTGCCCGGGGGCGTCAAGGGCCGCCGCCGCCGCCGCCATGGCATCCTTGGCGCCGGCGAGGGGCGGGGTCAATTCATCCGCCCGACGGCCCGTGACAGCAGGACGTAGACCTTGCCCACATCGGACGTCACGAAGGCGGAACTCAGCAGATTGGCGGGGTCCGAGCGGGACGCCTGGGTCAGAAGCCCTTCGAACTTTTCCAGGTAGCGGTCGGCGTATTTACGGAATTCCGCGTCGGCCTCGTAATGGGATTTGATTTTTTGCTGAACGCGCTTGGCTTGCCCATTGCCGAGCATGGATCGCAGGAACACGCTCTTGTCGCCGCGCGAAAACTGACGCCACAGCTTGTCCGAAAGGGGCCTGTCCATAAGCCGCATGACATCGACGCCCAGCGAGCCCAGTTCGTCCACCACCAGGCGCGAATCGCGGAGGAATTCATCCCGTGCCGCTTCCAGGGTGTTGATGCGTACCTTTTCCGCCTCGGCGCTGGCATAGCTGGACGCATCGGTGAGGTCGCGGGCCTGGTTGCCCATGGTCTCGACGATCCTCTCGGCACGGTCCGACGCCGCCGCCATGACATCGGTGAAGTCGCGGCCCTGTTGGTCGAATTGGGTCCTGATGTCCTCCACCCGCTGGGTGGCGTCCTCGGCGGCGCGCTCGATCTCCTGGGAGCGCTGGCGGAACAGCGCCCCGACGCCGTGCATCTGGCCGGCCACGGCCTCGGTTGTGCTCCTCATGGTTTCGGTCTCGCGGTAGAGATCTTCGCCGACCCGGCCGATTTCGGCGGCGGCGGCGGCCGCGGCATCGGACAGCGCCCTGGATTCCTTGGCCAGCGCTTCGCCGGCCTGGGCGATGCGCGCCTCGATCTGGCCGACCGCGATGTCCATATCGCCGCGTTCCCGACGCAGGGACCGGCCGATGTCGTCGGCCTCCTCTGCAGCCGCCTTGGAAGCTTGCCCCAAGGCTTCGACCTCACGGGCCACGGCGGCGGAGATGGCTTCCGCCCGCGCCGCCATTTCGTCGGCCACGCGCGCCAATTCCTGTTGCTGGCGTTCCAGCGCCTCGCGGATGGTGCCGGCGCTCTGCTCGGCGGTGGCGGCAGACCCAGCCAAGAGTTCGGCCTGCTGCTGGAAGATATCGCCCGCGCGGGCGGCCTTGGCCGTCACTTCATCGGCCACCTCATCCAATGCCCGGACGTGACCCTGGAATTGGTCGACCACCTCGGCGACGCGGTCCCGCGCCCGTTCGGTGGCACGGTCGAGCGCTGAGGATTGGGCGGCAAGGGATTCGCCGACCACGCGGACCTGCTCGGTGGTGCTTCCGCCGGCGGCTTCCATGTCTTCGATGCGGTGGTCGAATGATTCGCCGATGCGCTCCAAATGTTCGCGCACCTCTCCTCCCACCTGTTCCACCTCCCCGGCGCGCGCCGCTAGGGCAACCCCCGCAATCTTCAGATTTTCGACGGCCCCGCCGGCGCTTTGATCAAGGGCGGCGGCGGCTTCGCTGACGCGGTCCACCAAGGTGGCGATCTTCGCCCCGGACCGGTCACCCGAATCGATGATGTCCCGCGCGTGGGAGCGAAATTCCCCGGTGGCGCCGCTCAACACGGCGGTCATCCGCTTCGCTTCCTGGCTGAGCTCGCGGCTCTCTCCGGTCATCGCCTTGGCCGCCTGCTCGGCCTCGGCTGCAAGATTGGCGTATTCGGCCCGCATGGCCACCATGCCGGCACGGCAATTCTCGGCCAGTTCCGCCACGCCCGCCGCCGCATGATCGGATTCGGTGACCAGCCGGTTGGTCTCTACGGCCAACTGGTCGCCCATCGACTTGACCCGTGTTTCCAGGCGATCGGTGGCGCCCTCGACGCTTTTCTGCTGGTCGACGATCAGCTGGTTGATCGCCGCCCCCCGTTCCGCCAGCGCTGCCGCGGAGTCGTCCAGTCCCTTGCAGCGCACGCCCAGAAGTTCCGTGAAACGCTCGGCATCCTCCCCCACCCGTTGGGCCGCCTGGTCGAGATCGGTGCGGCGCTTGTCCAGCACCGACGCCATGTCTTCGACCCTTCGGCACGCCGTCTCCGCTGCGCCTTCGAGCGCCAGCCCGGCCTCATTGATGCGCTGTTCCAGATCCCCGACCGCTTTGCGGATCCTGCTTTCGGCCAGATTGGCGGCCGCTTCGTTGGCATCGGATAAGGCTTCGGCATGGCGTTCCAGCGCCTGGACCACCGAATTCACCTCGGCATCCGTGCCCGACGGCGGGTAGATCAATTTATCCAGCCGCGCTTCCAATGCCACCGCCACATCGATCACCCGGGCACGGGACGCGATATAGACCAGGGCCAGCCAAAGGAACGCGGGCGGCGCGAACACGCCAAGCAAAAACGCGCCGAGCTCATGGGGCAGGAGGAAGAGGATATTTTCCCAACCGATCACGCGCGAGACATAGATCGCGATTGCCGTGAGCCAGGCCCCGCTCAGGCCCGTGCCGACGGCCAGCCAAATCCAAAAACGGGTCGATCTCACCCTCATAGGGGTCCGGTGTCTCCCTGGTTTTCTTCGCCACTCTCGCTGGTGGTGTGGCTTGCGCAAAAGCCTATCGGGTGGCGCCGCGGCAGTCTAGAGCATTATCCGGCCTCATTGACCCATTTGACCGGGATGTGCGCCAGCACAACGGCTACCAGGTAAAGGCGGCGATGGCGGCGATGGGAAAGGCGCCGGCCGCGGCACAGGCTTTTTGAAGCTGCTCCTGGGACGGGGCTTCACCGTAACCGAGCCCCCATTCGGTGGCGTGGATACCCGATGTCACCAACACCGAATCGACCCCGGCGGCGGCGGCGCCCCGGATATCGGTGGTGAGCGAATCCCCCACCGCCAGGAGGCGGGAAAGATCCGCAACCTCCATCATCTCTAAGCAAGCGGTATAGGCCTCGGCGTGGGGTTTGCCGAAATAGTGGACCGTGCCCCCCATCTCGGCATAGTGGGCGGCAAGGGCGCCGGCGCAGATGATGCGGGTGCCGGCGCGGATCACCTCGATGTCGGGATTGGCGCAGACCATGGGCATGGCGCATCTGTACGCCTCGCCCAGCAGGGCTTGGTAGTCGGCGACCCGCGCGCCATCCCGCCAGGGCCCGGTATTGAGGATGAAGCCGCCCCTCTCGGCACCTTCAATGAGTTCCAGGTCGAGCCCGTCGAGCAGCCCCTTATCCCTGTCCGGCCCGACATGGAGGCAACGCCGGCCGAGAGCCTTGGCCCAGGGGGCCGCGCGGTGGCGCAGCGCCCGCCAGGCGAGTTCGCCCGACGACAGCACCTGGTCGCAAAGCCCGCGGTCGAACCCCATGGCCATCATCCCCTCGATCACCGCGGCCGAACGCCTCGGCGCGTTGGACAGCATCACCACCTTCTTGCCGGCATCCCTGAGCCGCGCCAGGGTATCGCCGACCCCGGGGTAAGGGTCGCGGCCATCGTGGATCACCCCCCAAAGATCGAGAATCAATCCGTCGTAGGCCCCGACCAGGGGACCGATGCCCGGCAGAATCCTGATCTCGGGGCGGGAATCGGTTGCAGGGGGCATGCTGGGTGCTCGCGGCTTTGGTTGTGGTGCGAGGGTCTTGTGCCACGGGCGGCGGCGAATGTGAAGGGCGGGACGCGTTCTCCGCCCAGGGCGGCGCGGGATCTAGAGCACTTCCGGGCCAAATTGAATCAATTTGATGGGTGCTCATGGGCTTCCAGGGCAGGCGCGGTCCGAAGCGCGATGCGGTGTATCGGGCGAGGGCTGCAACGCACCCTGGAAGCTCATAAGCCCCACCGCAGGCCGGGTGCTTTCCCCCCAAGGCGTCGTTTTGCCCATCTTCGCCGATGCCCCGCATCGCCGTGCAATGCGCGCCTAGCCTTGGGGCAAAATCATCCCGGTCAAATGGTTTAATTTGGGTGTTATTATACTTGACGTACCCATAGGCCCGTGGTACGGTATCTACATCGTAAGGAGAAGAACGATGTCGATACTGAGTGAACAATATTTCCATAACGAAGAAGCCGCCTATGAGTTTGTCGAGGCGCGTGTTTGGCCTGATGGCCCCGTCTGTCCCCATTGCGGGACTGGCGAGGATCGCGTGGGCAAGCTGAAGGGTAAGAGCACCCGCATAGGCACCTACAAGTGCTATGGCTGCCGGAAGCCGTTTACCGTCAAGGTCGGGACTATCTTCGAGTCCAGCCACGTCAAGCTGCATATTTGGCTTCAAGCTATGTTCCTGATCTGCTCTTCCAAGAAGGGCATCAGCGCGAACCAGTTGCACCGAACCCTGGGCGTTACCCTGAAAACCGCGTGGTTCATGGGGCATCGTATTCGCGAAGCCCTCAAGGACAATGAAGGGCTTGTGTTCGGGACCGATGGCGGTGTTGTCGAGGTTGACGAAACCTTTATCGGCATTGATCGGGACGTGAAGCCCAAAGGCCAGAAGAAAGGCCGTGGGTACGCTCATAAACACAAGGTTCTGAGCCTGATCGACCGCGACAGCGGAAAGGCCCGGAGCATGGTCATCGACAGCTTGAAGGCAAATGACGTAGTTCCCATCCTTCATGAGAACATCGACCGTGGCGCTACCGTCATGACCGATGAAGCGGCCCAGTACAAACGGCTCAAGAGAGAGTTCGCCAAGCATGAGTTCGTGAGCCACGGCAAGGGCGAGTACGGGCGCGGTGAGATTAACACCAATACCATTGAAGGCTTCTTCAGCATCTTCAAGCGCGGCATGAAGGGCGTTTATCAACATTGCGCCAAGGAACACCTGGGCCGCTATCTCGCGGAATACGATTTCAGGTATAAGGCCCGCGAGGCTCTCGGGATGGACGATCAACAGAGGACCGATTTGGCAATCCGTGGTATCAAGGGCAAGAGATTGACTTATCAAACGGCTCATAGGGCGTAAGTGACCAGCAAGACCAAGGCAAAAGCGAAGGACAAGGAACAGTCC
>JAPUGG010000122.1 GCA_027292975.1 Alphaproteobacteria bacterium
GCGGAATATCCCAACCGGCCTCGGCCAACCCCTTGACCAAAACGTCGCGGCGTTCGCGGTAAAGCGCGCGAATCTCGTCGACACAATCCTGGGGTCCGTTCAGCGCGTGGGCGGCGGCCGCCTGAATCGGCGTGAAGGCGCCATAATCGAGGTAGGATTTGATGCGGGCCAAGGCATGAATGAGCCTCTTGTTGCCCGCCGCGAAGCCGATGCGCCACCCGGGCATGTTGTAGGTCTTGCTGACCGAGGTGAATTCGATGGCGATTTCCTTGGCCCCCGGAATCTGGAGGATCGAGGGCGGCGGATCGTCGAAATAAATCTCAGCGTAGGCCAGGTCGGAAAGCACGTAGATGCCGTGGTGGCGGCAGAAATCGATGACCTGGCCGTAGAAGTCGAGGTCCACCACCTGGGCCGTGGGGTTGGCCGGGAAGTTGAGGATCAACGCCTTGGGCTTTGGCACCGCCTGTTTGACGCCGCGTTCCAGGCCCTCCAGGAAATCAAACCCGGGGCCAATGGGAATGTGATGGACATTGGCACCGGCGATGATGAAGCCATAGGGATGGATCGGATAGCTCGGGTTGGGCGCCAGCACCATGTCGCCGGGCATGGTGATGGCCTGGGCGAGATTGGCCAGGCCTTCCTTGGAACCGAGGGTGACGATGTTCTCCGATTGCGGATCGATATGGACGTTGAATCGCCGTTGGTAATAAGCCGCATGGGCCCGGCGCAGGCCGGGTATGCCGCGCGAATTCGAATACCGGTGGGTGCGCCCGTCGCGCGCCACCTCCACCAGTTTTTCGACGATATGGGCCGGCGGCGGCTGGTCCGGATTGCCCATGCCGAAATCGATGATGTCCTCCCCCGCCGCCCGGGCGCGCGCCTTCATCTCGTTGACTTCGGCGAACACGTAAGGCGGGAGACGCTCTATCCTGAGAAATTCTTCTTCCATCTGAACGATCCGGGCCGGACCCTGCCCCGGGATTGAGGCGGCACCATGGCGGCGATGGTCCCCCCTTCGAAGGTTAATTTTCGAGGTAAATTTCCGCGCGCCGGTTGGCGGCCTCGCCCAAGGGCATGAACTCGTGATAGATCGGCTGGTTGTCGGCCACGCCCGAGACCGCGACGCTGCTCGATGGCGCCCCATGGTGCATCAACTGGTGGGCGACGGCCTTTGCCCGGGCCAGCGAGATCCGGAGGTTGGCGAGCTGATGGCCGAGGGGCTTGATGTCCCGCGTCCGGCTCGAGGCATGACCGATCACCCTGAGCGTCCCGCCCCGTTTCTTCTGCATGGCCGCGATGGCCCGCAAGGTTTTGTTGTATTTACCGGAAATCTTCGCCGATCCATTGGCGAAATAAACCGTGCCGACCGAAACCGAACCCGCCGTTGGGCCGATGGGGCCGGCCACGGGCCGGGGCGGCATCGCCATCTTGAGCTGGCCGCCGCGGGCCGCCGAAGCGCGCGGCGGGATCAAGGCGAGGGTGCCCCGGGGGGGCGGCGGAGTGGCCATGGTATTGCGCCGGATCGGACCCAGAGGCCGCCGGGTCGCGCCGCCGGCCGCCGACTGCTGGGCGATGGCCCTCTGGAAGGCCTGGTTGCCGGTGGCGGGCGCGACGGCCGCGGTCTTTGGCGCCGCGAGCACGGGCCGGGCGGGCGCACCGGGAACGCTTCGCGGGCTCGGCTTCGGACTATCGCCCGGGCCCAAGGCCGCGTGCCGTGCCCGGCTGCGGTCCGCGACGAGGCCGCTTTCCACCTGTCGGCGGCGCTGGTCCCGGGTGTCGATCCCCTGGGGCCGCGCCGGAACCGTCGACAGGGCCGGGAACGGCTGATCGGCGTTGGGCGGGGCGTTTTCCGGACTCCGGGCCGCCCTTCGCGCGGCGATGGTCTCGTCATCGTCACCGCGGATCCATTCGGCGGTGCCCTTGTACCATTCCACCGGATTGGCCCAGTCGGGGACCGCCGAACACGCGCCCAAGGCGAAGGAGAAAACGATTACGGCGGCGGCACGCCCGAACGGTCCGCTGAGGCCTGAAATCTTGTATTGCATAGGTTTCCTCCGCCGGTCCCGGGTTGCACGCCGGGGTTAGGGGATTTCCTGAAATTGGTCCGTTTCCCACCGATTGGCGGACAAGCACCACCATCTCCGATCCCCATCGCCCCACCATAAGGGGTCGGCAGGCCCGTTGGGATACGGCAATGCCATGGAAATATTAAATTAATTCCGGAATTGGGTAAAGGCGTCTCCGTTCCAAAATTGATCCACCGTCTTGGGAAACCCGAATTCCGACCATCCGGGCCCGCTTGTCGGATGCGAAATTCACCTGCACCGTGCTAGAAGTAAGGCAACAATAATGCCCGAGGGCAAGGAGCACCCATCATGATCCCCGCCCAGTTGTTCTGTTGGCACTTCATGGCCTACCCGCATCTTCCGGCGGATTTCGACGAAAAATATGATTCAGGCTGGGTCACGGTGCCCAACGAACTCTGGGACTCGGAGAAATCAAAGGGCCTTTACCAGGAATACATCGACCAATTGGCGCTGGCCGATCGGCTGGGCTTCGATGGGGTGGTGCTGAACGAGCATCACCAGAACGTCTACGGCCTGGCACCTTCACCCAATCTGATCGCCGCCGCCCTCACCCAGGTCACCAGCCACGGCAAGATCGTGGTGCTGGGCAATCTCCTGCCGCTTCACATGAATCCGCTCCGCGTGGCCGAGGAATACGCCATGCTCGACATGATGTCCGGCGGCCGGATCATCGCCGGTTTCGCGCCGGGAGGGGGGCCTGAAACCTTCAATTACGACATTCCCTCGGCGCCGTCGCGGGAAAAGTTCTGGGAGGCGCTCGACCTCATCGTGCGGGCCTGGACCGAGGACGGGCCCTTCATCCATGAAGGCCGGCATTACCCCTTGCGCTACGTCAATCCCTGGCCCCAACCCCTGCAGAAGCCCCATCCCCCGATCTGGGTGCCTGGCTCGCGCAGCCCCGGCACGCTGATCGAATGCGCCAAGCGCGGCTATTGCTATTTCCTGTCCTCACGCAGCCACGGCGCCGCCACCGGACAGGCCAGGGAGCAATTCACCAAGGTTCTGGAAGACCACGGCCGCAAGTATCATCCCCTCCGCATGGGCATCTTGCTGTCCGCCTATGTCGGCACCGACGACCAAACGGCGCGCGAAGAATGCCAGGAAGGGGTCTGGTATTTCCTCAAGAACCTGCTCAAGGGCCATCTCAGGACCGAAGGCCGTCAGCTCACCTTCGGGCCCGGCGTGCCCTACATCCCGACCAAGGCCTGGCGCCAATACCTGGAAACCTCGAAGCCCGGGCGCAAGCTTCTGGGCGATGCCGAAAACTGGGAGGAACTGGATCGTTCCAATTCCATCTTGGTCGGCGGCCCGGACACGGTCTTTGAGCGGCTCAAGAATTTGGTCGACAATTCCCAGGTGGGCAACCTTCTGATCCAGTTCCACCTCGGCAACATGCCCAATGACCTCACCTGCGCGTCCATGGAACGGTTCGCCACCCAAGTGGCGCCGCGCCTGCGTGCGTATTCCGCCAAGCTCTTCGCCCAACGTTTCCCCCATATGGAAGACGAACTCGCCCGCGCCGAGGCCGCACAATGACCGGTCGGGTGATCGAAGCCGCGGGCCGCGACGTGGCGCTTTTCGAGGCGGGCGACGGCGCGCCCTTGGTGTATTTGCACGGCTTTGCCGACCTTCACGGGGTTGCGGCCGATCCCTTTCCCTTCCACCAGGCGCTGGCGCGGGACCGCCACTTGTACGCCCCCGCCCATCCCGGTTGCGCCGAGAGCGCGGAATACGGAGATCTCTCCACCGTCGAGGACGCGGTCTACCACTATCTGGAGGTCTTGGACGCCCTTGAGATCGACCGCTTCGACCTGGTCGGCCATTGCATGGGCGGATGGATCGCCGCCGAGCTCGCCGTCCGCCACCCCCGGCGCGTCGCCTCCCTCACCCTGATCGGGGCTTCCGGCCTTTTCGTAACCGGCGCGCCCATCGGCGACGTCTTCATGATGGCCCAGCCCGAGCGCGGGATAGATTATGCCGGGCTCAGGCGGATGCTGTTCCAAGGCGGCGACACAAAGCTGGCACGCGCGTTGTTCCCCGACGGCCGCGCAGACCTGGACGACGAGATGCGGCGCTACCAGATGCTGCGATTCGCCTCCTTCATCGGCTTCAAGCCGCCGTACTTCTATAACCGCAGTTTGGTCAACCGGCTCCACCGGGTGACCTGCCCGGCCTTGGTGATCTGGGGCGCCGAAGACCGCATGGTGCCGCGCGCCCACGGCGAGGCCTACGCCGACGGGCTCAAGGGATCCAACGGGCTTGAAATCATCGCCGGGGCCGGCCACGCGGCCCACCTGGAAGAGCCCGAGAAGGTGGCCGGGCTGATCGGGGATTTTTTGTCTTAGTATTTCCCCGAGATCTCGATGTAGTGCTCGGTCACATGGTCGAAGGATGCCATTTCTTCGGGGCGGAGGTCGCGCATGTAGCGCGCCGGCATGCCGCCCCAGAGCTGGCCCTTGAGCACCCGCTTGCCCGGCGTCACCAGGGCGCCCGCCGCCACCATGGCGCCCGATTCCACCACCGCGCCGTCGAGCACCGTCGCCGACATGGCGACGAAGGAATTATCCTCCAGGGTGCAGGCATGAATCACCGCCCGGTGCCCAATGGTGACGTTGTCGCCGATCAGGGTCGGCAAGCCATCCCAATGTTCCCCCACGGAATCCACATGGATCACGGTGCCGTCTTGAATATTGGTGTTGGCGCCGATGCGGATGTAATTCATGTCGCCGCGGATGATCACGCCGTACCAGATCGACGATTTGGGGCCGATCTCGACGTCGCCGATGATGTCGGCGCTCTCGGCGATGAACGCGGTCTCGTGGATCTTGGGGCTGACGCCGTTGAATTCCCTGATCATGCCGGTCTTGGTCCTCACGGGAATAGGGGAACTTGTTCCAGTGCGGTGCTCTCATCCAGGCCGGACACCAGGTTGAAGTTTTGCACCGCCTGGCCCGACCCGCCCTTGACCAGGTTGTCGATGGCGGAAATGAGAATGGCGCGGCCTTCCAATCGGTCGGCGAAGATGCCGATCAGGCAGTGGTTTGAGCCGCGCACGTGCCGGGTCGCCGGGGCGACGCCTTGGGGCGTCACCGCCACGAAGGCCTCATTCCCGTAACGGGCCTGGAGTTCGGCCCGGAGATCGGAAACCCCGGCGCCATCGTTGAGGCGCACGTAGATGGTGGCGAGTATGCCCCGGTTCATGGGCACCAGGTGGGGCGTGAAACTGACCATGACGTCCCTGCCGGCGGCTTGGCTCAGGCCTTGTTCGATCTCCGGGGCGTGACGGTGGTGGGCGACGCCGTAGGCATGGATGCCTTCCGACACCTCGGCGAACAGGTTGGCCTCGCGCTCGGCCCGCCCGGCGCCCGATACACCGGACTTGGCGTCGATGATGATATCTTCCGTCGCGATCAGCCCCGCTTCGACCAAGGGCACCAGCGGCAACAGCGATGCCGTCGGATAGCAGCCCGGATTGGCGATGATACGCGCAGCCGCGATGGCCTCGCGGTTCAATTCGGTAAGACCGTAGACCGCGTCGGCCTGGAGCTTGGGCGCGCGGTGCTCGTGGCCATACCACTGGGCGTAGGCGTCGGTATCGGCGAGCCTGAAATCGGCGGAAAGATCGATCACCCTGAGATGCCCCGGCAGGCCCATTACCACCTCCTGGGTGGTGCCGTGGGGCAGGCCCAGGAAGACCGTTTCCAGCCCCGAGAAATCGGCATCCTCCAAGCGCGAGAGTGCGGGCAAGCCGACCCCGGCGAGGTGGGGAAAAACCTCCCCCATGGCCTCGCCGGCGCGACGGTCGGCGGTCACCAATTGGATATCGACGTTGGGATGGTGGGCCAGCAGGCGCACCAACTCCGCCCCGGTATAGCCCGACGCGCCAAGAATGCCGACGGGGATGGTGTTTGCGCTGGCGTTCATGGTCGTTCCCTCAGGCGCTAGAGCACTGTCTGGATTTGCACCGAGCATCTTGTCGACCGCATCGGCACAGAGCCCACATTCGGGTCCCGAGCTTGGTCAGCGCTTCGAGAACTGGTGGCTTCGGCGCGCCTTGTGGCGGCCGTATTTCTTGCGTTCCACGACGCGGGAATCGCGGGTGAGAAACCCGCCCGATTTGAGCGGCTTGCGCAGCGCCGGCTCATACAGGGTCAGCGCCTTGGAAATACCATGGCGCACGGCGCCGGCCTGGCCCGAAAGCCCGCCACCCTTGACCGTGCAGGTCACGTCGTACTGATCGACGCGCGCGGCCGCGGCGAAGGGCTGGCCGATGATCATGCGCAGCACCAGCCGGGCGAAATAGGTCTCCAGGGGCCGGGTGTTGACGACGATCTGCCCCGTGCCCGGCTTGATCCAGACCCGGGCGACGGCATCCTTGCGCTTGCCCGTTGCGTAGGACCTGCCGTGATCGTCGATTTTGGGTTCGGGCAGCTGTTCGAGCTCCGCCGCTGCCATGCCGTCGCCGGCCGTGCCGAGATCGGCGAGATCGGTGATGGTCCGGCCCTCTCCGTCCACTTGGGGCGGGACCGGCGCCGGTTCGGCTTCGGGCGGGGCGGCGGGCGCTTCAGCCTCGGCCTTGGCCTCGGCGGCCTCGGTCACTTCCTCTTTAGTGGCCTTAGGGGCTTCGGTCTCTGCCTCTTTGGTGGCTTCGGGCTCGGCCTCGGCCTCGGCCTTGGCCTTGGCCTTAGGAGCCTCGGTCTTAGCCTCTTTCGCGTCCTTGGGGGCCGCGGTCTTAGCCTCTTTCGCGGCCTTAGGGGCCTTGGCCTTGGCCTCTTTCGCGGCCTTGGGGGCCTTGCTCTTAGCCTCTTTCGCGGCCTTGGGGGCCTTGGCCTTAGCTTTTTTCGCGGCCTTGGGGGCCTTGGCCTTAGCCTCTTTCGCGGCCTTGGGGGCCTTGGTCTTAGCCTCTTTCGCGGCCTCGGCCTCTTTCTCGTTCTCGGTGACCTTGTCGTCTTCGGCCATCCTAGTTGCTCCTCTTGTTCTTCGGGTTCATCGCCGCGACGTCGAGCACTTCGGGGCTCTGGGCCTCGTGGGGATGGGCCGCGCCGGCATAAACGCGCAGGTGGCGAAGCTGGGCCCGGCCGAGCGGTCCCTTGGGGATCATGCGGTCGATCGCCTTCTCAACCACCCGTTCGGGATGCTTGGAGGCAAAGATCCGCTCGGGCGTGGTTGCCTTGATGCCGCCCGGATAGCCGGTATGTCGGTAATATTTCTTGTCGGTCAGCTTCTTGCCGGTCAGCTTCACCTTTTCGGCGTTGATGATGATGACGTGGTCGCCGCAGTCCATGTGCGGCGTGTAGGTGGGCTTGTGCTTGCCGCGCAATCGGGTCGCCACCACCGCCGCCAAGCGGCCGAGAATCAGCCCATCGGCATCGATCAGAATCCACTTCTTTTCAATGTCCTTGGGGGTCGCTGAGTAGGTCTTCATCACCCATTTCCTTGAATCGGGCGCTGACGCCCAGCGGATTTGCCAGCGGTGGCTCTCCGAACCCGTCCCGCCTTCATCACGGCGGCGGAGTATGCCAGAGCTTGGATGCAAGTCAACCGGAAAATCCGTTTGTTTTTCGTTGGTTACCTAGGCTGTAATATATTACCACCCGCCTCCCCCAGGCCCGCGTTCCAGGCCCAGGATCTTCTCATTCGGCGGCGTCGGCAACCGCTTCCCGGGTGATTCTGACGTCATCCCCCGGCAACAGAAGGATGGCGATGACCGCCAGCGTTCCCGCCCCGCCGAGCAGCGCGAAAAGCAAGAAAAAATCGCCCGTCGCGCCCTGGATCCAGGACACCAGTTGCACCGCCACCGGCATCACGCCAAGGGACAACACGAACTTGGCGCCGAACGCCGACCCACGCCAGTGCACCGGGGTATAGCGGGCAAGCAGGCTGTTCTCCGCCGGCAAAGAACCAGCGTTGAGGACCACCATCACCAGCACCGCCACAAAAAACGGCACGCCCGACAAGGCTGCTGCCGCGAACAGGAAGGGCACCTGGAACAGGTAAGTCCAGAGGTACACCCATTTCAGGGGGTACCGGTCAGCCAACCAGCCGCCCACCAATTGAAACGCCCCGCCGGTCAAGTAGATCGCCGTGAACAGCGCGCCGACGGCAAGCAGGTCGCCTTCCTCGAGACCGGGCAGCCTCAATGTCAGCGCCTTGGGAAG
>JAPUGG010000123.1 GCA_027292975.1 Alphaproteobacteria bacterium
CGTCCGACGTCGTAGGCGACGACGAACCGCTCGACCTCCACGCCTCCGGTTTCGCCGTCGATTCGGACCACGGCGAAGTGAATGCCATAGGGGAATACCGTTTCGGTGGTATTGAAAAATTCCTCGGCGGCGAGGCCGGGCGCATGGGCACCGCGGTTTTTCGAGGCCGGGGCCAGGAGGCCGGCGATTTCGCCCAGGGTGATCGAAGGCCCCGTCGCCTTCCCGCGCTGGGTCACCGTGCCGTCGGTGATGACCAGTTCATCGGCCGGCGTCTGGAGAATCTCCGACGCCACGTCGAGCGCCTTGCCGCGCACCGCCAAGGCGGTGGCGTTAACGGCGTTGCCGGTCATCACCGTGGTCCGCGTGGCATGGGCGCCGATGCCGTAGGGGATCCGGTCGGTTTGGCCATGGATGACGCGGATGCGCCGGTAGTCGACGCCCAGCGCCTCGGCGCAGATCTGCGCCATGGATGTCTCGAACCCTTGGCCGAGCGACGCGCCGCCGGTGATCACTTCGACGTCGCCTTGGGTGTCGACACTGATCTTCGCGCCGTCGGACGGGCCGAGACCGCCTTCTTCGAGGAACATGCCGATGCCGGCGCCCACCAGCTCGCCGTCGGCGCGGCGCGCCTTGAGTTGGGGGCCAAGAATGTCCCAGCCGACATGGGCCAAGGTCTTGTCAAGAAGCAGGGTGTAGTCGCCGGAATCTATCTCCCCGTCCTTGGCCTCGGGCTCGTCATAGGCGATGGTGTAGGGCATCTCGGCTTTGGTGATCAGGTTGCGCCGCCTGATCTCGATGGGATCGATGCCGATCTTCGCCGCGGCGGCGTCCATCAGCCGTTCGCGGACGAAGCTGGCTTCAAACCGGCCGGGCGCGCGGTAGGTGGCGCAGGGCGTCTTGTTGGTCAGCCGGACATGGGCCCGGCCGCGGTAGGCGGGCACCCGGTAGAGCGCCGTGAACAAACACATGGTCAAGTTGGGGACGACCACCCCGTGGGTGCGGATGTAAGCCCCCTGGTCATGATGGAAGATGTCCTCGATGCCGAGGATGCGGCCGTCGGCATCGACGGCCATGCGCGCCCGGTGGTGCTGTTGGCGCCCCTGGTTGGCGCACATCAGGTGCTCCATGCGATCTTCGATCCATTTGACCGGGCGCCCGAAGCGCTGGGCCGCCACCAGCACCAGGACGTCCTCGGGATAGACCTCGCCGCGGATTCCGAAGCCGCCGCCCACATGGCTTTCATAGAGGTGCAACCCGGACGGTTCTCTCCCCAGCATGCGGATCAGGGTTTCCTTGTTGCGGTGGACCACCTTGGCCGCGCCGTGCAGCTCTAGGATGTCGTTGGCGGCGTCATACCGGCCGATGGCGCCCCGGGTCTCCATGGGCACGCCCGAATGGCGGCCGGTGAGAAGATCGAGCTCGACAACGGCGTGGGCCTCGGCGAAGGCGGCCTCGATATCGCCGTAAGAGTACGGAATGATGGTCGCCTCGGTGCCGATGCCGGGGGCGAACTCCCCTGGCGCATCGTCCGCCGAGACAATCGCCGGAAGCTCCAAATAGTCGATGGCGACCAGTTCCGCGGCATCCTCGGCGAGATAGGGATCGTCTGCGAACACCGCCGCCACCGGGTCGCCCACGTAGCGCACACGTCCCTTCGCTAAGACCGGCTGGCGATAGGGCTTGAGCGCCTCGACCGAGCGGTCCGCGCGGAAGTCGACCGGCCCGATGTCCGAAATGTCGTCGGCGGTCCACACGGCATGGATTCCGGGCAGGGCCAAGGCCCCCAAGGTGTCGATGGATTTGATCTCGGCATGGGCGTGGGGGCTGCGCACCACCCGCATATGAAGCTGATGGGGAAAGTTGATGTCGGCGGCGAAACGCGCGCGGCCGGTGATCAGCGGCGGGTCCTCGAGGCGTTCAACCGATTGGCCGAGCACTTTTGCCAAGGCTATCGGCCTTCTCTTAGTTCATCGGCCGCCGCACGGACCGCCTTGACGATGTTGGCATAGCCCGTGCAGCGGCAGAGATTGGACGACAGAAGCTCGCGCAGGTCGGCATCGGCGATGTTGGGCTCGTTCTCGAGAATGCCGACCGCCAGCATCAGGAAGCCCGGCGTGCAGAAACCGCATTGCAGGGCATGGTGTTTGATAAAACTGCGCTGCAGGGGATGGAGCTCGTCGCCCTCGGCGAGCCCTTCGACGGTGCGGATGGCCAAGCCCTCGCACTGCACGGCGAAGATCAGGCAGGAGCGCACCGGCACGCCGTCGAGAAGAACCGTGCAGCTGCCGCAGACCCCGTGCTCGCATCCGATATGGGTGCCGGTCTGACCGCATTGGTCGCGGATGGCGTCGGCAAGGGTGCGCCGGGCGTCCACGGTGATGGCGTGATCAAAGCCGTTGATGGTGAGCGTGAGGTCGTGCTTGTCGGTCATGAGGCGGCACTCTCAAGTGCGCGCCGGGCCAGGCATTGGGCCAATTCGCGGCGGTACTGGGCGCTGGTGCCGGCATCCTCCATGGGATCCAGCTCTGCCGCCACCGCCGCCGCCGCGGCTTCGAAGGCTGGCGTGCCGGGGGGCTGGCCGTTGAGCTCGGCCTCCGCTTGGGCGATGCGGCGGGGGCGGTCTTCGGCGCCGCCGATACCTAGCCGCGCCTCGATCATCACGCCGTCGCTCAGGCGGAAGCTGGCGAGCGCCATGGCGAGGGCGAAATCGCCCGCCCGGCGGCTGAACTCGACGAAGCCGAAGCGGGTATCGGCGGCGGGCAGAGCAAATCGCGTTTCCACCAACAGCTCGTCTTCGTCAAGGGCCGTCGACATGATTCCTTCGATGAAATCCGCGCCCGCGATGGTGCGCCGGCCCCGCGAGCTTTGGGCGGTGATCGAGGCGTCGAGGGTGACCGCCGCCAGGCACCATTCCGACGACGGATCGGCCTGGGCCAGGCTGCCGCAGAAGGTGCCGCGCTGGCGGATGGGATAATGGCCGATATGCCCCGCCATCCGGGTCAAAAGCGCGCCAAACCCGCCCTCGAGGACAGGGCGGTGGAAGGCGGCGTGACGCACGCAGGCGCCGATGGAAAGCGCGTCGTGCTCGACCGCCAGGCGCCCAAGTTCCTCGATGCCGTTGATGTCCACCAAGTGCTCCGGGGTCGCCAGGCGGAAGGCCATGGTCGGCACCAGGCTTTGGCCGCCGGCCAGGATGCGCCCCTGGTCGGGAGCCACCTCGGCGAGGGTGGCGACGGCGTCTTCCACCGTAAGCGGGTTATGATACTGAAACGCCGCCGGCTTCATGGCCGCCGGCCGCGAAATGGTGCGTCGCGTGGGAGTGGAGGAAGCGCGTGCATGTGACCCCTGAGAAACTTGCGATGGCGCCTTGGCTTTTGCTTGGCCGGCGCCATTCGTGATCTTATCTTATAGCACCGATGGCCAACGCTGGCATCGTTCGAGCATTTCCCGGCCAATTTGATTCCATTTCGCCGGATAATGCACTAACGGTTGTCGGGCTCGGCAAGTTCGGCCACTCTTGTCCCCAACGGTCAGGGACGGGCCGAAAACGGCACCCCCGGTTTTTCAGGGCGGTTTTTCAGAGGAGGTACCGACAATGGCCAACAAGGACCTGAGAACGTGGATCGAGGAGATCGAGGCCGCCGGCGAGTTGCAGCGGATCAGCGGCGCCGACCGCGAGGAAGAGATCGGCGGCATCGTCGATCTCATGATGCGCAAGATGACCAATCCGGCGGTCCTGTTCGACCAGGTGCCGGGATTTGAGGCGAATTACCGGGTGCTGGCGAATATTCTTTGTTCGTCGCCGCGGGTCAGCCTCGCTCTTGGCCTGCCGGCGGATACCGCCGAGATCGACCTGGTGCGGTATTGGCGCGAATACATGGCCGATACGCCGCTGTTCCCGCCCAAGGTGGTCAATGGCGGGCCGATCCTGGAAAACGTGAGCGAAGGGGATGACGTCGATATCGAAAAATTCCCGACCCCCAAATGACATGAACACGACGGCGGCTATTACATCGGCACCGCCGCCATGGTGGTCATGAAGGACCCGGATTCCGATTGGATCAACTGCGGCTGCTACCGCATCCAGTCCCATGATGCCAAGACCGCCTCGATCATGATCTCCGGGGGCAAGCAGGGCGGCATGATCCTCAAGAAATATCATGAGCGGGGCGAGCCCTGTCCGGTGGCTGTCGTCTCCGGCCTGCACCCGGCCATGTTCATGATCTCGGGCACGGAAATGCCGCTGGGCAAGAGCGAATACGACTACGCCGGCGGCATCCTGGGCGAGCCCATGGAGGTCATCAACGGTCCGGCCACCGGGTTGCCGATCCCGGCAGACGCCGAGATCGCCTTCGAGGGGCTGATCCATCCCGACGACACGATCATGGAAGGCCCGTTGGGCGAAT
>JAPUGG010000124.1 GCA_027292975.1 Alphaproteobacteria bacterium
GGGCCGCTATTTGCAACCGGGCTTAGCGCTCCACCGCGGCGTCCATTTGATCCAGTAGTTCGAGCACGTCGGCCATTTCCGCCGTCGCCTCCCTGCCCTCCATCAAGTATTCGAACACTTCGGCGATGTCGTAGACGCCGAATTCGGCTTCGACGGCCTCGGCGTAGGTGCGGTTCATGGCATCGAGCAGCGGATAGCTGCCCCCCAGCGCCGCCGCCAGTTTGGCCATCCGGCCGATCTGGCGCGACCGGTTGGCCATGCCCCGGTTGGGGACCCGGCCCGCGGCCGCACGGGCCTTGGATTCCCGGCGCTTGTCGGAATCATAGCCCTGGTAATCGCGGTCCACCATCAACGCGCCGCGGCTTTCGAACATGGCCGAGGTGGCATTGGAGCCCTTGATGGCCTCGAACATGGCGGCGCGGTCGAGGCCGGCGCGGGTGGCCAACTCGAAGGCTTCCGCCGCGGCCAGGGTGTGGGTCGCCACCAGATAGAGCGCCACGAACTTGGCGATCCGCCCGGCGCCGAAGGGCCCCATCCAGGTCACTTTGTCGGTGATGTCGCGGAGCACCGGCGCCCAGCGCTCGAACGCGGCACGGTCGCCGCCGACGAAGATGGCGGCGTTGCGGGCCGCGATATAGACGGGATTGCCGCTGATTGTGCAATCCACCATGGTGACCCCGGCCGCCTGGGCGGCGTCGCGGACGATCAGCTTTTCCTTGAGCGACACGGTCGAAAGCTCGAACACGTCAAACCCGCCGCGCCCCGCCGAAAGGATTCCCTCGGGCCCGGAAAAGACCTCGTGCAGCGCTTCGCGCGAGGGGATGGACGTCAATACCAATTCGGCCTTTTCGGCGACGTCCCGGGGCGAGGCGCCCGCCTCGCCGCCGGCGGCGATGAATTTTTCCATCATCGTGCGCCGGTAGCCGACCACCCGATGGCCCGCCTCAAGCAAATTCTGGGCGATGGCGAAACCGAGGTTGCCGATGCCGACGAGGCCGATGGTGGCGGTCATATCGCTGTTCCTCTCTCCCGCGCCTTCAAGGGAGCGCCTCGAGTCTTCAATGGGCGGCCGGGGAAAGGCCCTCCGCCGAAATAGCGCGCCCGGCACCAGATAAGGGAGCCGGGCGGCCAAGTGCTGGGGGACGGCGCGGGCGCCCGCGCCCCCGAAGCTATTTCTTTTTACGGTTATATTCGCCGAACCCGGGCCGGTAGGACTTGTCGTCGAGGAACTGGACCATGCCCATCTGGCGGCCATTTTCCGGATCCGACCATTTCAGCGCATCGGACTTGGCGTTGAGGTAATCGGCCGCCTGATCGGCGGTCATCTCCTTCACGGCGCGGACCGCTTCCTTGGTGTAGCGCACCGCCATCGGGTTCTTCTTCATCATCTTCTTGGCGAGCTTGATGGTCTCGGCCTTGAGCTTGGCCTTGGGCACCGATTTATTGACGAAGCGTATTTTGGCCGCTTCCTTGCCGGTGAAGGTATCGCCGGTGATGGCGTAATACATGGCGTCGCGGAAGCTCATGGTATTGACCACGTTCCAGCTGACGATGCCGCCCGGCAGGATGCCCCAGTTGATCTCGGACAGGCCGAAGATGGCGTCATCGGCGGCGATGGCGAGATCGCACGCCGAAACCTGGGTAAAGGCGCCGCCGAAGCAATACCCGTTGACCATGGCGATGGTCAGCTTGGGAAAACGCGACAGGGTCGACCAACGCCAGTGATGGGAGGCCTTCTTCGACTTGTAGCGCAGGGCCGGGTCGCCGGCGGTGCCCCGGAAATAGAGCCGGATGTCCTGCCCCGCGCTGAACGCCTTGCCGGCCCCGGTAATTACCACCACGTCAATGGAATCGTCGATCGCCAGTTCTTCAAGCGCCTCATTCATGTCCAGGTGCATCTGCGGGCTCATGGCGTTGCGTTTTTCGGGCCGGTTCATGGTGACCCAGGCGATGCGGTCCTTCTTCTCGACCAGGACGGTCTCGAAGGTCTTCACCACCGCCTTCGACGATTTGCGGGCGGCGGGCCTCTTTTTGGTAGCGGCGCGTGTGGCCATGGTTCAACCCTCCCTTTTCATGCCGTTGTCAGGTGTGCACCGAGAATCTCGTGCGTACACTAAAGCATTATCCATAAGTCCTCAAAATGTTCCGCGCGATCACCATCTTCATGACCTCGCTCGCCCCTTCGGTGATGCGGTAGCTGCGCGCCTGGCGCCAGAACCGCTCGATGGGCAAATCCGTCGTCAAGGCGATGCCGCCGTGGACCTGCATGCACCGGTCGGCGACCCGAAACGCCATTTCGTCGGCGTAGTACTTGCTCATATAGCCCTCCTGGCGGAATTCCTCGCCTGAATCGGCCTTGGCGGCCGCATGGTAGACCATCAGCCGCGCGGCATGCAGTTCGACGAAGGAATCGGCGATCATCCACTGGATCGCCTGGCGGTCGGAAAGCGTCTGGCCGAAGGTGACCCGCTGCTTGGCGTAAGACGTCATCATCTCGATGCAGCGTTCGGCGACGCCCAAGGCGCGCGCGCCGTGGCGCAACCGGCCCGCGCCCAGCCAGCGCTGGCCCAGCGTGAACCCCTCTCCCTCCGCGCCGACCCGGTGGCCGGCCGGAACCCGAACATCCTCGAAGACGATCTCCCACGGCTTGTCGCCCATCATGGTCTCATACTGGGTGGTCAGGGCGACCCCCGGGGTATCCATATCGACGATGAAGCACGTTATCCCGCCATGGGACCCCTTCTCGCGATCGGTCGCCACCATCAACTGGATGAAATCCGCTTCGCCCGCGCCGGTGATGAAACGCTTGACCCCGTTGATCACGTATTCGTCGCCTTCGCGCACCGCCGTGGTGCGCATGGAGCCGGGGTCGGAGCCGGCATCGGGTTCGGTCTGGCCGAAGCAGCCATGCTTTTCGCCGCGGATCACCGGATAGAGGTAGCGCTCCTTCATGTCGTCGGAAAGTTCATAGAGGATCGCGCGCACGCTGGGTCCCGTGAAAGTGCCGCCGCGGGACGGCAGGGCCGTGGTGCGGGCGATCTGCTCGGTCACCACCACGGTGGCCAGGACGCCCATGCCCTGGCCACCGAACTCCTCGGGCACGTCCATCAGCCAGAGACCCAACTTCTTGGAGTCCGCATCGAATTTCTTCCTGAATTCCGGCTTCAGCGTCACCCCGTCGCAGGTCTTAAGCTCGATGGGGATCATCTCTGAATCCACGTAGCGCCTGACGGTCTCCTTGAGGAGCTGCATTTCTTCCGGCAGTTCGAAGCTCATGAAGCCTTAGTCCCCCTGTGAAGCCGTCTTTAATTGCGCCGCTTGATCCTGGCGTTTGACCGGGCGCACGTCCACGGCGGCGACGCCGGCGCCGCGTTCGCGCACGATCAACGGGTTGACCTCCAGGTCGGCGAGCAGGTGCCGATGGTCGAGATAGACCCGGCCCAAGCCCACCACCGCCGCCACCAGGGCATCGAAATCCGCCGGCGGGGCGCCGCGGAAGCCGGCCAGCAGTTCCTTGCCCTTGAGCCCGGCGATCATGGCCTTGACGTCGTGCTCATCCACCGGCAGCAGCCGCATGGCGGCATCCCCCATCAGCTCGACCATGACCCCGCCGGTGCCCACCAGGATCACCGGGCCATAGAGCGCGTCGTCGCGGGCCCCGACGATCATTTCCACGCCCGAGACCATCTCCTGCACCAAATAGCCGGTGATCTCGGCCGTTGCATCGGCGGCACGGATGCGCCCGGCCAGGGTCGCGGCCCCGGCGGCGACCTCATCGGCGCTCGATAACCCCAACAGAACGCCGCCCACCTCGGTCTTGTGGGAAAACGCCGGCGCGAGCACCTTGAGGGCCACCGGGAAGCCGATCCCAACCGCCGCCTCGGCGGCCCCATCCCCATCGTCGGCGAGCGCAGCTTTGGGCAAAGTGACGCCGTTGGCGGCCAAAAGGTCCGCGAACGCGTCGTTTTCCAGGTTTTCGGGCGTGCCCGTGGGGGCCGGCAGCGCGGCAATCTCGCGCCCGGCGCGCGCGCCATAGAAGACCAGCCCGCCCAAGGCCCGGAGCGTTTCCGGCAGGCCCTGCAGGTAGGGAATGCCGATCTCGTCCTGGTAGGCGATTCCGTCCTCGCCGACATTATAGCGCATGCGGCCGAAGCCGATCACCGGCTTGGTGGTGCGATCCAACAGGGCCTTCATGGGCGCCCCGGCCTCGATGTCGGCGCGGCCCGCGGAAATCTGGCCGGCCACCGCCAGGATATCGGTGGCGGGGTCGTCCAGCGCCGCTTGGCACAGTTCCGCCAGCACGTCATTGCCGGCGGGAATCCCCGAATCGAGAGGATTGCCGGGCGTCATCTGCTTGGGGACAAGGGGCTGCATGCGGGCCACGGTCTCGGGTTGGAATTCGGGCATGGAGGTTCCCTCGACCTCGCCATAGTCGTGGAGAAGGTCGACGGTCCCGCCCGAGGTGGTGACGAATCCGATCCCACTACCCGCCGGCAACCGCCCCTGGCTGAAGGCCAGCGCCGTTTCCATCATGTCGTCGAGGCTGGGGCAGTGGATGATGCCGTAGCGTTCGCACAGCGCCTCGAAGGCCTGCCAGTCGCCGCCGATGGCGCCGGTGTGGGAAAGGGCGGATTCCCGGGCACGCTGGGTGCGGCCGGTCTTGAGGACGATGATCGGTTTCGAAGCCTTAAGCGCGCGGGCACAGGCGCGCATGAACTCCTCAGGCCGACGGGTGCCCTCGATGAACAGCACGATGATGCGAGTCGCGGGATCTTCGACGAAGAAATTGATGTAATCGGCGAGATCGAGGCCGATCTCGTTGCCCGACGACATGGCGTAGGAAAATCGCAGGCCCCGGGACTGGGCGGACTGGACCCAGAACTGCAAGGTGCCGCCCGACTGGAACACGGCGGCCACGGGCCCCGGGGAAGGCTTGCAGATGCCGCCATTGGGGTAAGCGAATATCTTCTCCTTGAAAGCCATGCCGCCCATGCAGTTGGGCCCGGCGAGGGTGATGCCGGCGTCTTGGCAAAGCTCCTTGAGGGCGGCGCCCCGGCCGACGATTTCCGGGTCCGTTCCCTCGCCGAGGTACCCGGCATAGACCGTCGCCGCCTTGAGCCCGTGCTTGGCGCCGTCCTCGATCACCCCTTGGACCGCCGCCGCCGGCACGATCACCAGGGCAAGGTCGGCCGGTTCGGGCAAGGAGCCGAAATCATGGTAGCAGGGCACGCCATAGACCTCGTCCCGGCGCGGGTTGATGGGATAGACCTTTCCCGCATACCCGTTGTTCTTGAGATTCTGCCAGATGGTCTTGGGCCATTTGGCGCGCTCGGACGCCCCGACGATGGCGATGGTCGAGGCACTGAAAATGGGCTTGGGCGACCGGAACACGGGTTTCTCCCAGATCTTTTTGTGCGGCGATATTCGTTGCTTCCCCACCCCCTGTCAACCGGACGGCAAGGATGGGTTGCCGGGGCACGACCGCTTCAGAACCTCTTGTCCCTCGGCCTCCATCAGGGAGAAATTCAATGCGCGGACCCCGTGACATCGGCGGCCTTGGAACCGGGAGAACCGGTCACCCGTGACGCTGTGGTCGGCGTGGCCGAGGCCAAGACGCCCGGAAAATGAGCGCCGAAACCCCCTGAGTGTGACCTGACGCCGTTCAAGGAATTTTGGGACGGGTTGCGCTTGGGGTTGGTATCGGCGGTGCTTAGCGGAGGACGCCGCCGTGCTTCCGGGCCGACGTGATAAAGGTATCGACGGCCTCGGGCGCGGTGTCGAAGGCGCAGACCAGGCGCAGGACCGGCGCATTCTCACCGCCCCAGCGGTAGAACTGCGCCCCGTCGCCCTCGAGCCCGGCGATAATCGTGGGTGGCAGCGCGACGAAGACCTCGTTGGCCTCGGTCGGATAGGCTAGGCGGGCACCGGGCACGGCCGCCAGGCCGGCGGCCAGGCGTGCCGCCATGGCGTTGGCATGGCGGGCGTTTTCGAGCCACAGGTCGTCGGTCAGGTAAGCATCGAACTGGGCCGCCAG
>JAPUGG010000125.1 GCA_027292975.1 Alphaproteobacteria bacterium
GAGCTATCTTCCCGCGCGGCATTCAGTCGTTTCGCCGCCATCCGCCACGCCCTTGCCGATTGGCGCACGGTGGTTCTCGTCCTGCTGATCCTGCTGTTGATCTACCAGGTGATCATCCCCTTCCTGATGATCGTCTGGGCCAGCCTCAAAACGGCGCGTCCGGGCGAACCCGCCTTCATGGAATGGGGCTTCACCCTGGCCAATTATTTCCGTGCCTGGGCAGACAGCGGGTTCCTCGAGGCCACCTTCAACACCCTTTGGTTTTCCCTGACATCGACCCTGCTTGCCTTCGCCGGAGGATTGTTCCTCGCCTGGGTGGTGGACCGCACCAACACGCCTTTCGCGCGTTTTATCGGCATGATGACCCTGGCCCGCATCATCATTCCCGGGGTGCTGATCACGGTCGCCTGGATTCTCCTCATCAGTCCCAATATCGGCGTACTGAACACCATCCTCGAATCGCTCACGGGCATCAAGGCGGTGTTCGACATTTATACCTTCTGGGGCATGGTTTGGGTTCATGGGATCGAGATGATCCCGCTGGCCTATCTGTTGATCTCGGCGGCCTTCAAGGGCATGGACCCGAGGCTCGAGGAGGCCTCCACCATGACCGGCGCGGGGACCCTGAGGACGCTCCGGCGGATCTCCCTGCCGCTGATCGCGCCCGCCATCGGTGCGGCCCTTCTGTTGCTGTTCATCTCCACGGTCGAGACCTTCGAGGTGCCGCTCCTGATCGGCGGCCGGGCCGGTGTTCGCGTCTATACCACGGAGGTTTTCTTCAACACCGCCCGGGTGCCCACCGACTGGGGTCTGGCCAGCACCTACGCCATGGCGCTGCTGCTGATTTCCGTGGGGCTGCTGTTGGTCTATTTTTGGATGCTGCGCCACGGCGAGCGCTATCAGACCATCACCGGCAAGGATTACAAGCCCCGCCGCATAGACCTCGGCCGTTGGAAATACCTCACCTGCGCGATCTCTCTTCTGATGGTCTTCCTGATCACCGGCCTTCCCTTCCTGATCATGCTCTATGCCTCGTTGCTTCCGGAAGAATCGGTGGCGATGATCGAACCCCTGGAGATGATGACTCTGGAGAACTACCGGGCGCTGTTCAACGAGGAGGATGCGTTCTCGCCTCTGTGGAACTCGACCCTGTTGGGCATCGGTTCGGCGACGGCGGTCATGCTGGTGGTCTCGGTGATCGCGTACTTCGTCCACAAGACACGGATTCCCGGGCGCAAGGCGCTTGATTTCCTGGCCTTTGCCACCATCGCCCTGCCGAGCGTGGTGTTAGCCGCCGCCTTCCTGTGGTTTTATTTGCTGGTCCCCCTGCCGGTGTTGGGGACGCTGTGGATCATCGGGCTCGCCTACCTCACGAAATACATGCCGTTCGCGCTGCGCTTCGTCTCGTCGTCGATGCAGCAGATCCACGTGGAGCTGGAGGAGGCGGCCCAGGTCGCCGGGGTGCCGTGGTGGAGGAATTTCTTCTTCATCTTCCTGCCATTGTTGAAGCCGGGTTTATTGGCGGGTTGGTTCTGGGTCATGGTTCATGCCTTTCGCGAACTCACCATCGCCCTGATGCTGGCGCGGGCCGACAACAAGACCGCGGCGGTGGTGATCTTCGATCTGTGGGAAAACGGGTCGTTCCAGGCGCTATCCGCCTTCGGTGTGATGATGTTCACGGTGTTGATTGCTCTCGTCACCATTTCCCACTTTATCTCCAAACGTTACGGCATCGAGGAACAGGTCTGAGGAACCAAGCCATGATCATCGTCGAAAACCTGACCAAGATTTTCGCAACCAAGACGGAGCGGGTTGTTGCCGTTGACGGCGTCGGTTTCACGGTCGAGGCGGGTGAAATGGTGACCCTGTTGGGGCCGTCGGGCTGCGGCAAGACCACCACGCTGCGCTGCGTCGCCGGGCTCGAGCGGCCCCATGGCGGACGCATCCAAGTGGACAACAGCCCGGTGGTCGATGTCGAGGCCAAGACTTTCGTACCGCCGCAATCGCGTAACCTCGGCATGGTGTTCCAGTCCTACGCCATCTGGCCCCATATGACGGTCTATGAGAACGTCGCCTACGCGCTGGAAGGCAAGAAGATTTCCCGCGCCGAGATCAAGAAGCGCACCATGGAGGCGCTTGAACTGGTGCAACTCACGGGTTTTGCCGAGCGGCCGGCGCCGCGGCTGTCCGGCGGGCAGCAGCAACGGGTGGCCATCGCCCGCGCCCTCGCCGGTCGCCCCAAGGCGCTTCTGTTCGACGAACCGCTTTCCAACCTGGACGCCAGGCTGCGCGGCGAAATGCGCTCGGAATTGAGGCGGCTGCAGCAGCAGGTGGGACTGACCTCCATCTACGTCACCCATGACCAGTCCGAAGCCCTCGCCATATCCGACTGGATCATCGTCATGCGCGGCGGGCGCATCGTCGAACGGGGACGGCCGACCGAGATCTACCGGACGCCGCACAGCCTGTTCACCGCCCATTTCATCGGCAACACCAATCTGATCCGGGGCCGGGTCGATGCCGTCGATCGCGCCGCCGGAATGGTCAAGGTGGAAACGGCGCTGGGCCCGATGTCCGGACTCGATCCCAATGGCGATCTCAAGGACGGCGACGCAGTACGCCTGTCGATCCGGCCCGAGGACATGCATCTGGCCGGGGACGCCAATGACGGCGGCGGCAACGTGATCGCCGGGCGCGTCGTGGTGGCGACCTTCCAGGGATCGGCGGTTGAGGCCGAGCTTGCCTGCGGCGGTGAGACCATCCAGTGCCATTTCGGACGCGATGCCGACCTCCCTCGGGGCTCAGAGATTCGGCTTGAGTTCGACCCCAAGGCGTCCATCGTGCTGCGGGACGAGCCCCTGGAGGACGAAGGCTCGGTTGCGGGCGGAGACGACTAAGCCCATTGTCGGGCGTTAGCGATCCAGGGTGGGAAAACTGAATTCGGGCCCGGTGCGGCCGCCGGAAGGCCAGCGTGTGGTAACGGTCTTAAGTCGTGTGTAAAAGTGCACGCCTTCTGGCCCGTAAATGCCGTGATCGCCGAACAACGAAGTCTTCCAGCCGCCGAAGCTGTGATAGGCCACCGGAACCGGAATCGGCACGTTGATGCCGACCATGCCGGCTTCGATCCGGTCGGCGAAATGCCGGGCCGATTCGCCGTCGCGGGTGAAGATCGCCGTGCCGTTGCCGGTCTCATGGCCATTGACCAGCTCGACGGCGTCGTCGAAGCCGTTCGCCCGCACCACCGACAAAACCGGCCCGAAGATCTCTTCCCGGTAAATCGTCATGTCCGCCGTCACCCTGTCGAACAAGGTGCCGCCGAGAAAATACCCCCCCTCGAAACCTTGCATCGCGATGCCCCGTCCGTCGACCACAAGCTCGGCGCCTTCCTCGACACCTTTGCCGATCAAATCGGTGACCCGGTCACGGTGCGCGGCGGTAATCAACGGTCCCATGTCCGCCGACGGATCGGAGGCCGGCCCGACTTTGAGGGCCTGAACCCGCAGCTTGAGCGCGGCGACCAGATTATCCGCGGTCTCCGGCCCCACCGGCACCGCCACCGAGACCGCCATGCAGCGCTCTCCCGCCGAGCCGTAGCCCGCCCCCACGAGGGCATCGGCGGCGAGCTCGATATCGGCGTCGGGCATCACCAGCAAATGGTTCTTGGCGCCGGCAAGCGCCTGAACTCGCTTGCCGTTGGCCGCCGCCGTCGCGTAAACGTGCCGGGCCACCGGGGTCGAGCCCACGAAACTGATGGCGCGCACATCGGGATGCGCCATCAGGGCGTCGACGGCTTCACGCGCGCCATGGACGATGTTGAACACCCCGTCGGGAAAGCCCGCGTCGGCGGCCAGGGCGTGCAATTGGTTCGCCGTGGACGGGTCCTTCTCCGACGGCTTGAGGATGAAACTATTGCCGCACGCCAACGCCACCGGAAACATCCAAAGCGGAACCATGGCCGGAAAGTTGAACGGCGTAATACCAGCCACGACACCGAGCGGTTGGCGGTCCGAATAGGCGTCGATGCCAGAGCTGACGTTGCGGGTGAAACTCCCTTTAAGGAGATGGGGGATGCCGCAGGCGAACTCGACCACCTCGATCCCGCGGGTCACCTCGCCAAGGGCGTCGGCGTGGGTCTTGCCGTGCTCGGTCGCGATGGTCCGGGCCAGTGATTCGGCATTGGCGTCGAGCAGTTCCTTGAACCGGAACATCGCCCGCGCCCGGTTCAGGGGCGGCGTTGCCGCCCATTGCGGATACGCCGCGACCGCCGCCGCGACCGCCGCGGCGATATCTTCGGCGCCCGACAGGCCGACGCTTGCGACCTGCTCACCGGTGGCTGGGTTCATGATCGGCGCCGTGCGGCGAGAACCGACGGCCACCTCCTGGCCGTTGATGATGTTGTGGATGGTCCGCATGGGTTCCACCTTGGGGTTCCAACTTGGCGTCTGCTTGGTGCGGCTCGGTTATTGGTAGGGCCGGTATTCTTCTGCGTCTTCGTTTCGGCTTAGCAGATAGTTGGTGATCTCGCGCCGGTTGGCGATCCAGACTTGATCCCCGAACTTCTTGACGTATCGGATCATGCGTTCGACCGCGCCGGCAAGGTTGGGCCGCCCACCCAGTTCGGCGTGGGTGATGACGTCGATATAGCCGGGCCGCCCGGCAAGGGCCTCTGCATACAAAAAATCGAAGGCCTCCTTGAATCCGGCGATGAAGTTGTCGCCATTGCCAA
>JAPUGG010000126.1 GCA_027292975.1 Alphaproteobacteria bacterium
CCTCTTATTCAACCAAGTGGTTGAATAAGAGGTTTGCGGCCCGGAAGTGCTCTAAGCGCCCTACCCTACTTTCCCACCAAGATCTTTGACAACGCCTCACCCATGGCGACCGGAAAATCGGGATGGCCGTAAATGCCGTTATGGCCCACGCCGGGGATCGTCCGATCGAAGACCAGATTGCCGATCGCCGGCCTGAGGGCCTGGGTTCGCGCGGCCGGCACGATCCTGTCCAGGGCCGCCGCGATCAACGCCGTCGGTGTCGGCCGGCCTTCCAGATAGCGCGCGGTCGGCATCCTGTGGCGCAACAGGAGGTCGACCGGCGCCCAGGGGTAATGGGTGCGCGCCAGCGCCGCCAAGGAATCGAACGGGCTCACCAGGATCAGTCCCGCAAGCGTCCGGTGCTTGGCGAGATAGGCGGCGACGCCGGCACCGATGCTTATGCCGACGGCGATGACCCGCTTGGGTTTGACGGCACTGAGCGCGGCATCGTGGACGGCGAGGGCATCTTCGAGCAGCGCCGCGGCGCTGGCATCACCGCTGCTCGGGCCATAGCCCCGGTAATGGAACGCCACCACATGGGCGTCGGGATAGAGGCCGCGCAGCATCATCGCGGTGCCATCGGCATTGGCGGCATTGCCGCCGAACCCCAGGACCAGGGCATCGGCATCCCCCGCGCCGGCCCGAGGGCGGAAATGGGTTCCCACCAGGCGTTCGCCGTCCGCGGTCGCGACCTCGAGGCGGAGCGCCTCCGACGGCAGGACCGGGGCCTGGGCGTTGGCCATGCCGGCCGGGAAAATGACACTGGTCTGGGTGACGGCGATGATCGCCACCACAATGACATAAGCGGCGGCAACACCCAGCACGATCTTGGCGATCAACATCTTAGTCCGCACCATCGATTCCGCCGGTCTCAAAAATTTTCACCATCGGTGACGCGAAGATTATCGCGCACCGCCGGCCATTAAGTGCATTATCCGGCCAATGGAAACAATTTGACCGGAGTGTGCACCAAGGGGGGGATCATGGGCCAAAAAATCGCCCGCGTGAAGGCCACGGCCCTGGCCGTGCCGGTGAAATTTTCCCAGTTCGGCGACGACCGCGTGCGGCCCAATTCCATGTGCCTGGCCGAGGTGGAGACCGAGGACGGCGTCATCGGCCACGGCCTCACCTCGATCACCCAGGGCACGGTCATCGCCAAGATGATCAACGACGTCGCCGGCCCCGCCATCATCGGCGCCGATGCCATGGCCCATGAGCGGGTCTGGCAGATTCTCTACTGGACGCTGACCCCCTGGGGCCAGTCAGGCCAGGGCAGCCACGCCATGGCCGCCATCGCCCTCGCCCTTTGGGACATCAAGGGCAAGGCCCTGAATGAGCCGATCTGGAAGCTGATCGGCGGCGCGCGCGACCGCGTCGAGGCCTACGCCACATGCGGATTTTCCTTTTTCGATCACGACCAACTGGCCGACGCCGCGAAGACCATGGTGGGCAAGGGCTATCGCGCGCTGAAGATGCAGGTCGGCCGGCCCGGGTTAGACCGGCGCAACGCCACCGCCACATTGGCCGAGATGATCATCGAGGACGTCAAGCGCGTCGGCGTGATGCGCGAGGCCGCGGGCCCCGACATCGAGCTATCGGTCGATGCCGGTTGCCGGCTCGATCTTCCCACCGCCGTCGAACTCGCCCGGCGGCTCGAGCCCCTAAGCATCGCCTGCTTCGAAGAGCCCATCATGCAGAACGACGTGCGGCTGCTCGCCGATATGCGGCGGCGCACCACCATCCCGCTCAGCGCCGGGCAGAACGAAGGCCAAGCCTACCGCTTCCGCGACATGCTGGTAGCCGGCGCCGTCGATATCGTCCAGCCCAACGCCGTCATCACCGGCGGCATGACGCAATGCCTCAAGATCGCAGGCATGGCGGCGGCCTTCAACACGCCGATATCCAACGGCGGCGGTTGTCCCTACCACAACATGCATCTCCAAGCCGGCGTCGCCAACGGCACAAGCATCGAATACCAGCTCAATTCCGCCGTCGCCTGCCAGATGATCTATGACGGCTTGCCGGAGATCGAAGACGGCTGGCTGCGGCTCCCCGAGGCCCCGGGGCTGGGATTCTCCCCCAATGGGGAGGCCATCGCCGAGTTCGCCGTGGACTGAGCTTTATTCGCGCCCCTGTCCTTTTGCCGGCGGCAGGCGCACCAGCCAGATCATCAGCGCCGCGGCGGCGATCAAGGGCACCAGGTTGACCCCGTAGACCAGGACGATGGCGTTGCCGACGGCAAGAGGGTCGGTCGCATCGCCGAGGCCGGACATGGTGGACAACAGGCCGGCCGCGGCGGCACCGAACGCCGTGCCCAGGGCGCGAATCGAGGGCATGGCCGCGGCGGTGATGCGCTCTTCGCCGGGCCGCGCGTTGCCCATGGTGCGGGCCTGAAGGAGAACAAAGTGGACGCCGATTCCCACGCCCATGACCAGTGCGGCGACGGTCAAAACGACCAATAGGGGCAATTGCGCCGTGATGGTGATCCCCACCAGACCGACGATCATCAGCACCGGCCCGGCGACCAGCGCCAGGTCTTCGCGCCGCCCGGACAATCCGGACACGGCGAAGGTGCCCACGGTCCAGCCAAAGGATATGACGATGGAAACGAAGCTGATGAACAGCGGCGTGACCCCGTGGACCACCTGAAGCAGCAGCGGCAGGAACAGCAGCACGGCGGTCTGGACCATGCCGCCCAGGAACAGGATCCACAGCGCCGGCCCGATCGGCGAGAACAGGGAGACCGCCCCCGTGGGGTAAAGCCGGTTCTCGGCCCGGTGGTCGAGCCACAGCGCCCGGCCGACCAAAAGCACGGCAACCGGCATCAAACCCCAGCGGAGAGCCGGGCTTTCGGTGGGTCCGGCGAGGCCGACGGCGAACACGCCGGCCGCCAGCATGGCGAGCCTGACAAAGGGAAAGCGGGTGGAACGGGGCCGGGGACCGCCTTCGCCGGGACCGGCGGGCAGCTTGAGATAGACCAGGGTGATAAAAAGGGCGGCCAAGGGTGGCATGACCCAGAACGAACCGCGCCACCAGCCGATCTCGGCGAAGGCGCCGCCCACCACCGGCCCCATCAACTGGGCGACCATCCAGACCCCTTGGGTGAGCGCCAGCACGCGCTTGCGCCGCGCCGCGCCGAACACCACGCTGATCAGCGCCAATCCGCCGCCGTTGAGCAGCCCCCCGGCGAACCCCTGCACCATGCGCGCGATGTTGAGAATCGCCATGTCCGGGGCCAGCGCGCAGCCGACCGAGCCGATCAGGAACACCGCCGCGCTCGCCGCGAATGCGTTGCGCCGCCCCGCCGCCGCCCATAGGGGCCCGACGCAGGCGGCGCCGACGATGGCGCCGATGGTGTAGAGCATCGCCGGCCAGGTGTAATAGGCCGCGCCGCCGAGATCCGCCACCACCGTCGGCATGATGATGGCAATCACCAGGATCTGCAGGGCATGGAGGGCGGTGGCGAGGATGACGAGCCAGCAAATCACGCCGTCGGTGCCCCGCAGCAGATCGCCCCAAGAGGTGGATTCGGTTTGCGATTCAGGCGACATGGGCGGTGCTACGCGAGATACCCATGAGAAACTTGGCGGTCATTGGCGGGATCGTCCTGGAGGCCGGCTGGAAACCTGCCGGGTGCGGGTGAATAGAGCATTTTCCTTTGAAATTGTCATGGGGTGCCCAGAAGTGTTTAATTGCGCCGATGCGCGCGCCCAACGCGCCAGGGAGGGGGTATCGGTATGACACCGGAAGAAAACGAGAGGCTGACACGGGTCGGTCCGGGCACGCCGGCGGGTGAAATGCTGCGCCGCTATTGGTGGCCGGTCTGGTTCACCGAACAATTGACCACCAAGCCGGTGCCGATCCGCATCCTGGGCGAGGATCTGGTGGCGTTCAGGGACGGCGCCGGCCGGGCCGGGCTGTTGGATGCGCGCTGCCCCCATCGGGGCACCGCGCTGACCTTGGGCCGCGCCGAGGAACGGGGACTGAGGTGCTGCTACCACGGCTGGCTGTACGCCACCGATGGCCAATGCCTGGAGCAACCGGGGGAGCCCGACGGCAAACTGGCTGCCGAGGTGCGCCACACCGCCTACAAGGTGCAAGAGATTTCGGGGCTGGTTTTCGCCTATCTCGGGCCCGACCCGGCGCCCTGCCTGCCGCCCTATGACCTGCTCTACGTCGAGGGCCGCCACCGCATCATCCGGGCCGGAATCGACAACTGCAATTGGCTGCAGCGGGCGGAAAACGGGGTCGACCCCATGCACAGCATGGCCCTCCATGCCGCCGTCTACCCCGATATCGCGTTGAGAAGGCCCGAGGTCGAGTGGACCCGCACCTGGTACGGGTTCCGCCAAATCTCACGCTATCCGGGTCAGCTCGAGAACGTGAGTCACCAGATCTTCCCGTCGCACACAAGGCGCTTCGGGGCGCGGACCGGCGATATCCCCAGCCACTATATGCATTTCCGCGTCCCCGCCGACGACGTGACCACCACCACCTTCTACCTGCGCGTCTATGCCGACCCGTCCGAAGATTCCGATATCGAATGCAAGGGCATGAGCCATCACCAACGCGGGGTCTACCGCCAGGTCGATGACGGCTGGTGGGGGATTCCGTCCCACGATCAAGACCGCATCGCCCAGGAAAGCCAGGGCCTGATCCACGACCGCAGCAGAGAAACCCTCGGCACCTCGGACCAGGGCGTGGTCATGCTGCGGCGCATGCTGAGCGACTCCATCGACAAGGTGGCGCGCGGCGAAGACCCCATGGGCATCGTCCGCGACGAGGGTTCCCAAGACGTGATCACCTTCGATGCCGGCAAGAACTTCGGTGAGGAAAAGGCCGCCCCCATGGGGGTGCCGCCGCCGACCCGGAAGGCCTCCTGACCGCTTAATGCGGTTTCTTAAATATGATAATTATTCCTTTTGAATCAATCTATTGAAATGAATTCCTCACTTTGTATTCGAACTCGAAAATGGCCTAAACTCGCCGGTCCAGGGTCACCGAAACGCCCGATTTTTCGACCTCGATGTGGTTGATGTCGGTGCGCTGGGCGAGTTCGGCGACCAGGGCCACCAGGGGATGGCGGGCCAGCCTGTATTCCGTGGACGCCGGCGCCGCGCGCATGGCCGCGATCTCTTCGGCGGTCAACAACCAGCGCAGCATCAGTTCCTCATCGGACACCCCGGCGCCGCCGAACTTGGCGCGCATCTCCTCGAGCGAGAGTTCCTCAGGCTCCCAGGCCGCCAGCTCCCGTGCCCGCGGCCGGTCGAGGACCTTGTCCTTGACGTCCGGGTCCATGGCCTCGCTCGCCTCGCGGCCGAACTGGCCCAGCGCATACTTGATGATCTGGTCCGTCACCTGCTTATAGGGCTCGCCGGCGATGACGTTGATCGCCGCCTGGCTGCCCACGAACTGGGACAGCGGCGTGACCATGATGGGATAACCGAGATCGGCGCGCACCCGGGTCGATTCCTCCAAGGTATCGTCCAGCCGATCGCCCAGCCCCACCACCCGCAGCTGGTGGGCCAGGTTGGAGATCATCCCGCCCGGCACCTGATGAAGATACTGGGAAGTGCGGTATTCGGCCGGGGCGCCCATGGGAAACCCCTCGCGCTTGGCGATCGCCGACAGGTGCTCGGACACCGGCCGCAGCAGTTCTTCGTCGATCAGAGGGACATGGCCGAGCGCCCGGGCATTCGCCGCGACGTTGAACAAGGACGGCAGGGACGAACCGTCGGCCAAGGGCGGTAGCGCCGTGTTGATGATGGTGATGCCGAGCCCGATGGCCTCGAGACAAACGAGGGGCGCAAGGCCCGTGGTGCAGTGGGTATGAAGCTCGACGGGGATACCGCCGGCATTCTCGAGGATGACCGGAACCAAGGCGCGGATGGTGTCGAGCGTCAGAAGGCCACCGGGATCCTTGAGACAGAGCCGGGGCACTTTGAGCGAGGCTGCGGCGCGGGTCCGCTCGGCGTAATATTCAATATTGTGCTTGGGCGAAACCGAATAAATCAGGTTGAGCACCGGCTCCAACCCCACCTCCCGGCACAGGCCGACCTTATTGGTCCAACCCTCCAGGTTGTTCCATTCGTCGGAAATTCGGGCCTGCCTGATGCCCGCATCGGCCATGCATTTCACGAACAGGCGCTGCATGGAGCGGGGATTGAATTCGAAGGTCTTGACGCGGCCGACGATGACCCGAAGCGGCGTCTCGGTGATCCGCCCGGCGACCAGGCGGATGCGCTCCCACGGGTCTTCCTTCAGTTCGCGCACGGCTTTCTTGAGGTGGGAGCCCGACAGGAGCTCGATGGCGTCGAACCCCGCGCCGTCGAGCCGATCGGCCACCGACAGCATCATTCCCGTGGTCATCCCCTCGGCCCAAAGGCTCTGGTGGCCGTCGCGGATGGTGGTATCGACGAAACGGATCTCGCTCATAACCCTTCCTTCAATGCATCGAGATTGGTCTCCAACCAGCGCGTGGAAAGGCTTCCCTTTACGAAGTCCAATTGGCAGGCCAGCAACCGGAGGAACGGGATGGTGGTCTCCACCCCGGTGACGACGAAAGCCGCCAGGGCGTCTTGGAGCCGCGCCACGGCCTCGATGCGGGTCTTGCCCTTGACGATAAGCTTGGCGAGAAGCGAATCATAGTACGGTGTCACCAACTCGCCGTCCCGGCAATGGGTGTCGACCCGGATGCCCTCGCCTTCGGGGGGGCGCCAATGGGTGATGCGCCCGGGCCGGGGTTTGAATCCGTCGGCCGAGGCCTCGGCCGTGATCCGGCATTCGATGGCGTGGCCGTCGAAGCGGATATCCATTTGCGCGACCGACAGGGGCTCGCCCGCGGCGATGCGGATCTGCTCGCCCACCAGGTCCAGCCCGGTGACCATTTCCGTCACCGGGTGCTCGACCTGGATGCGGGTGTTCATCTCCAGGAAATAGAAGCGCCCCGCCTCCCGGTCGACGATGAACTCGACGGTGCCGGCGTTTTGATAGTCGATGCTTTGGGCGATGGTGACGGCGGCGGCATGAATTTCGTCCCTCATTTCGTCGGGCAGCGATGGCGCGGGCGCCTCCTCCACCACCTTCTGATAGCGGCGCTGCAAAGAGCAATCGCGCTCTCCCACATGGACGATTTTGCCGGCCCCATCGCCCAGCACCTGGACCTCCACGTGGCGCGCGTCGGCGATAAAGTGTTCCATATAGAGCGTGTCATCGCCGAAAGCGCCGCGGGCCTCGACGGTGGCGATAGTGAAGGCGTCGGCCAGGCCGTCGGCGCCGGTGACGATCTTGATGCCGCGCCCGCCGCCGCCCGCCGCCGCTTTAATCAAAACCGGATAGCCGATGTCGCCGGCGGCCAAGGCCGCGTCCTTGAGGGTCGCGATCCGGGGCGAGCCCGGCACCACCGGCACGCCGAGACGCGCCACCGCCGCCCGCGCCTCAAGCTTGTTCCCCATGCGCTCGATGGTCGCGGCGTCGGGGCCGATGAATTTGATGCCGCGGGCTTCGCAGGCCCGGGCGAGGCCGGGCGCCTCGGCGAGAAACCCGTAGCCGGGATGAAGGGCATCGGCGCCGGAGCTCTCGGCCCCGGCCAGGACGGCGTCGATGTCGAGGTAGCTTTCGGCCGGTGGCGGCGGCCCGATGGTCACCGCGGAATCCGCCATCTGGGCGGCCATGGAATCGGCATCGGCTTCGGAGCAGGCGGCGACCGACTCTAGCCCTAGAGCCCGGCAGGCCTTGATCACGCGAACGGCGATCTCGCCGCGGTTGGCGACAAAGACGCGGCTGATGTTCATGGGATCGCCTCCCGGTTGGTGGGCGCGTCATCGGGGGTGACGAGAAACAGCACCGCGCCCTTCTCGACGAATTGGGCATTGGCCACCTTGATTTCGCTGATGGTGCCCTTGGTGCCGGCCGGGACCGAGGTAAAGACCTTCATGACCTCCACCAGGCCCACCGTGGTGTCCGCCTCGACCCGCGCCCCCAATTCGACGAACGGATCGGCGCCCGGTTCCGGGCTCCGGTAGAAGGTGCCCACCATGGGCGCGGCGATGGCTTGGAGACCATCAGGCACCGGCGGCTCCTCAGGCCTTGGCGTGGGCTCAAGGGCGGCCGGAGAGGACACCTCCTCGGCGGGGACCGGCGGCGGCGGTGCCGGGGCGGCACGGGAATTCGGAGGGATGTAGCCGCCCTTGCTGACGGTCAGGTTCAATTCGGCCGATTGCAGCCGGAAATAATCGAAATGGGATCGTTCGATCAGGTTCAGGATTTCCAGGACGTCGTCTTCGGTCAGCTCCATGGAGATTTGCTCTCCCCCTCCAAACACTCGCCCATGTTCTTACAGGTTTTCTCAAGCCCTCGCCATCATGGCCCGAGCGGGCTTGACAA
>JAPUGG010000127.1 GCA_027292975.1 Alphaproteobacteria bacterium
GTTCATAGGGCCAGAGGATGGCTGTCCGGAAGAAAATCTTCAACATAATCAAGCGCCGCGAATTTTCGGGACTCACAGCCGAAAAATTGCAGGGCCGGGATCTTGCCGGACCAGTAATAGGCCACCGCCGAGTTGGCCTGCACCGTGCCGCTTTTCACCGCATCGAATCCGCCATTCCAGGGAATGAGTTCGCCGGCCGCGTAGAGTTTAATTTTCAACCGACCGCCGGAGAGCTTGTCGATCTGATCGACGATCCATTCCGCGCTTCCTGGGCCGCTTTGATAAAACGGCAGACCCGGCGGGAAAGACGTCGTCATCCTCCACTTAAACTTCGCCTGCGCCCGCGCCACGTGAGGCGCGCCGAGAGCCGCTGTCGCAACCGCCGCTGCCGCGCCGCCTTTCAATATATCTCTACGCTTGATGATTGATCTCCCCTTGAGGTGGTCCTGGGTTTTGGACAGTAACTCGTCGGGACTTTTCGGACACTTTGACGTTCAGAATAAGAGAGAGTTTGGCTCCTTGGTTTGATGTTAAGCGGTCACGGCCTGGCGACGCAAACGCCTTCAGCTTTCCATGGCCGCAGGTTTGATTTTCTCACGCTCGGTGAGGATGGCCTGTCCCGGTCAGGCGGTAGTACGTGGAACCCGTACGGGGCCGCGAGGCGGAGATGGAAACCCGCGCCAGGGCGAACCCCCACCAAGCACGCTGGGCAGAATCCAGTGAAGTAGCTAATGTCCGCTTTTGGCTAAAAGCGGACATTAGGTTAACAGCAAAATAGAGGCCCCTGAGCCGTTAACCTCATGTCCGCTTATGACCCAAAGCGGACATAAGCCCCCTATTAAATAAGAAAGCTCCCTCCGGGTGGGGGGCGCTAAATCCGCAACGATTCGGAGGGAGAAAATCGCGGACCCTTGTAGTTCTATTTAGCTGGCGTTGGCGTTTAACGTGATGGCCCCCGATTAATCCGGTTTAGCGTCTTGGGCCTCCGGCTGGGGCGAGGCGTCCTCGGTGGCGTTGTGGGCCGAAGCACCAGGGGCCAAGATCCTCTGCCAAACTGGTTCGAGGAATAATCGGAGAAATCTGGCGATGACGAACCAGCCGATCAAAGCCAGCAGCCCGAACAGCAAATCCCCGGAAAGCTTGACCATACCCACCAGGAGGTTGCTTACGAAAGAAAGCCCCAGTTCGTGAAACACGACCACGGCCCCGGTCACCATGGTATCGCCCGGGAAAAAGAACAACATTGCCCAGAAACCGCGTACCGGGCGGATGTTCTCGAGGGGATTCTCGTTATCGAAGTCGGTTAAATTTTTGTATACGATAGCTTTTTTCTTGCGTTCGATAGCTCCGCCGCAGAGCGTTTCGGCATGCTTTTCGGCATATTCCACTCCGTAGGATGAAATCTTTGGCAAGATAGCGCTCTGTTGCCGATTCGCCTCCCGTCTCAAGACCGAGGGCAGCCCAACTGCCTGCGCACAGATGAACCACGCCAGGCCATCCTCAAGGCTCTGGCCGACCCCCAGCCCGTGGGTATAGATCACGCCCATGTAATATTGCGCCACGGCGTCGCCGCCGTAGGCCGGGCCCTGGAACTCTCTCACGGCGGTCATGAATGCGCCGTTGTTGAAAGCGCTTTCCCCCGCCGCGACACTTGCCAGCGCGGGCCGGGCGTCGGCAAGCGCCGATGCCATGCCCAAGGCGATGATTGCCGCGGCGGCGAATCGTTTGGCCCGGGAAACTCTCGGTCTCATTTTCCTTTTTGATCGCATGTCCATCAAGGCGGCCGCCCTACCTGAGCACCATTTGCACGAGGCCAACGGCGAAAAAGACAACCAGCGCCCCGAAGGTCGCCATGGTGACGACGTTCATCGCCGTAAGGAGCGGTTGTCCTAGCCGTTCGAAACGCCGTCGTTCCGGGGATCGCTGCTCCTTGCCCATGAGCAGCACCAGGTAGCGTCGGCCCCCGGGCAGCGGCAAAGAGACACGGATATCGATGCCGTGGCGCGCGCGCTTGAAGGCCTGGTTGACGGCGGAGATCTGCCGATCCGTGAAGGTTTCTCGGATGTCCTGGGGAATCCGGTCGAGGAAATTGCCGTCCAAGTTAACGGTGTCTTCGTCACGTGGCATAATTTACGTCCGATAAAATTACGCGTTCACTGTTCCTTAAATTTAAAGGGTGAAAGTAAACCAAGTGTGAATACCGGAGGGTGCACGTTCCCCTTCCCTCGACCGCACTAAGTTATTGAATTTAAAGGGTTAATTTCACCTCTTCGCAAATGGGTGCAGGCATAAAATCGGGACAAACTTCATGAGACTGATCGTATCCGCTGTCCTCTTGGCCCTTATGCTCGCCCCGTCGGCACGGGCGCAGCCCGGCAAGGGCTACCTCGGCTTCGCCCATAAATCGGACCAAGGCGCGACCAACGGTGCGACCTGCCGGGCATTTGGCGGCCAGCTGCTCCGCAGCGAGCATTACGCCGTAGTCATACGCATGGGCAGACGCGACGTCGAGCTCACCAACGTGATCTATCACGGCGGCCATAAATACGTGAGCTTCAGCATGGCGACCTCCAGTTTCTGGGGCCGCAGGGAAACCGTGGCCGCGTTGTGTCACTTCGCGGGATAGACGCGCGCTTTCTGCCGGCGCTGGATTCTTCCGGCCGCCCGAATCCCAAGTTTTAGAATTTTCCTTATGCGTCCAAAACGGGCCATCCCGTTCCAGCTGTTTCCTTTGACGCGGGTGTGCCCTAATTCTCGGCCTCGTCCAACACCCAGGAGAATCTCTCCCGCGTCTCGGCGTGCAGTTCCTTGGACGGGATGTTGACCATGGGGAACTGGTCGCGCCAATGGAAGGGCCGGCAGGCGTCGATGATGGCGCGCGAATTGGTGAAGTCCTTGCGCGCGCGCTGTTCCGGCGTGATGCGGGGATCGAGCGGCGTCGACCAGGCGTTCTTGACGATGTCGATGGAGGTGGCCGGATCCGACCGGGTCAACATGGCCCACATCACCTCTTCCAGGTTGGACACGTCGATATCCTCGTCGACCACCACCACGTATTTACCGGCGTACGCACCCACATGGCACTGGCAGGCGACATGACCCGCCTGGCGGGCATGGCCGGGATAGCGCTGCTTGATGGAGATGGCGACCAACATGCGCGCGGTGCCCACCTCGTCGGCCCAGACCGCGACGACGTCGGGGACGCCGGCCGCCTGGATGGACCTTTTCAGCAAGGCCGAGCGGGCGACCGCCCGGTAGCGGGCGAGTTCGTCCGGCGGGCGCTGGGGTGGGCAGCCGAGGATGATCGGGTCGTCTCGGTGGTAGATCGCCTCGACGTGCATGATCGGCTCGGGCCTTGTGTCGGACGCGTAATAGCCTGTCCATTCGCCGAACGGGCCCTCGTCCTGCTGCTCGACGGGATCGACCCAGCCTTCCAGAACCAGTTCGGCATTGGCCGGGAAGGGCAGCCCCGTGACCTTGCCCTTGATGCATTGCATAGCCTTGCCACGGTAGCCGCCGACCAGGTCGTATTCGCAGAGCCCGTAGGGCGCCTCGGTGGAGGCCATGAGGAACATCATGGGATCGCCGCCGAGAACGACCACGGCGGGCATCCTCTCGCCCCGGGCGGCGTATTTGTCGCGGTGGATGCGGCCATGCTTACCCGGCGAGATGTAGAACCCGACCTTCTTCTTTTCCTGGATCATCACCCGGTAGGTGCCGGTGTTGATCCAGTTTTCATCGGGGTCAATGGTGACGTTGTAGCATCCGGTGCCGATGTAGCGCCCGCCATCCTTTTCGTGCCAATGGGGCGTCGGGAACTTGTACATGTCGATGTCGTCGCCGGTGAGCACGTTCTCCATCACCGGGCCGTCCTCGACGATCTCGTGGCGGATCGGCGGTTTGCTCTCGGTGATGTCGGCCAGCCCGTCGGAGAGCTCCAGCTTGGACATGTCGGCGGGGAAACCGATGGTCATGCCGCGCCGCTTGCCGCCGAAGAAGTTGGTGAGGACCCGGAAGCCGTCGGGGGAGCCGGGGATCTTGTCGAACAGGGCACAGGGGGCGGGGTCGGTATGGTGCAGAAGTTCGGTCACCATGCCGATGTCCCTCTCCCAGCTCATGCCATCGAGATAACGCATCTCGCCCAGCTTGTCGGCCTCGGCGATCCATTCGCGGAGATCGTCGTATGCGAAGGCGTGCTGAATATTCTTGGTTGCCATTTATCGCTCCATTTTGGCCAATTTGGTGTTGTTGTCTCCTGGTGTCCTGACTCGGTGATGTTTAAGGCTATGCGTTGGCTGCCCGCGCCGCCGGCGCCCCGGCGCCGGGCTTCGCTTCCTCGTCGGCCGCCTCCAGGTTTGCGATCATGTCGACCAAAAGTTCGCGGAACATCACGGCTTGTTGGTCACTGATGCCACCGAACAGAACTTCTTCGTAATCCTTGAAATAGACCGGGCGGTGTTCCAGCGCCATCTTGCGGCCGGTGTCGGTCAGGCTGACGATGACCGAGCGCGCGTCGGCCGCGTCCCGGCGCCGGGTGAGAAGCCCCATGGCGCTCATCCGCCCCAACAGCCGCGACAGGGTGGAAATCTCGACACCGGTGAGCCGCGCCAACTGGTTGACCGTGCGGTCGCCGCCCAACAGCCGGAACAATACCCTTACCCCTTCGATCTTGAGGCCGAGCGGGCGCGCCCATTTGTTGACCAGCGCTTCCACCCGCCCGACGATTTGATGCATCAGGAAGGGGATCGAACGGTCTTCGGCTTGGCGAACGGTCATCGAAAATTCTATCCGGGGGGATCGCCGGCCAGGGGGATCGAGGAACGGTCTCCGCCGGCTCCCATTAATCGCCAATGATACCCAAATTTAGTTGTATTTTCAATCATTGAAATCGCAAATAAATCCACGGCCACGCCGTCCGGCACCTATAATCAGGGCCAAGAACCAACCAAACGTGGCTTAAAAAAGCACCCGCGCCAAATGGGGGCACCGTGGCCGAGAACAAATTCGACTATGTGATCATCGGGGCCGGATCGGCCGGTTGCGTGCTCGCTAACCGCCTGTCCAAGGACCCCAATACCCGTGTCGCCCTCATCGAGGCGGGCGGTCAGGACAACTGGATTTGGCTCCACATCCCTGTCGGGTATCTCTATGCCATGAATAACCCGCGCGCCGATTGGATGTTCCGCACCGAGGACGATGCCGGCCTTAACGGCCGCAACCTGGCCTACCCCCGCGGCAAGGTCATCGGCGGCTGTTCGGCCATCAACGCCATGATCTACATGCGCGGCCAGGCGGCGGATTACGACAATTGGCGGCAAGGCGGCCTGGACGGTTGGGGTTGGGACGATGTGCTGCCTATCTTCAAGAGCCACGAGGATCATTTTCTGGGTGAGAGCGCGCACCACGGCGCCGGAGGCGAATGGAAGGTGGATGAGCCGAGGATCAGGTGGAAGCTGCTGGACGACTTCGCCGAGGCCGCCGCCGAGACGGGCATCCCGCCCACCTCGGACTTCAATACCGGCGATAACGAGGGTTGCGGTTATTTCCATGTGAACCAGAGTGGCGGGCGGAGGTGGAGCGCGGCCCGCGGGTTCCTCAAACCGGTGCTCGGCCGCCCGAACCTGAGCTTGATCACCAACGCGCTGGCCCACCGGATCCTCTTCCGGGAAAGGCGCGCGACCGGCGTTCTCATCCGCCAAGACGCCCAAGAACGGGTGCTCGAGGCCGGGCGGGAGGTCATCCTCAGCGCCGGTGCCGTGGCGACGCCGCCGCTCTTGGAGCGGTCCGGGATCGGCGATGGGAAGCGCCTCGGCGATCTCGGCGTCCAGGTCGTGCGCCATCTTCCCGGGGTCGGCGCAAACCTTCAGGACCACCTGCAACTCCGGCTCATCTTCAAGGTTTCCGGCGTCCGAACTCTCAACAGCGATTACCGCTCGGTCCTCAAAAGGATGATCTTCGGCGTGCAGTACGCGTTGTTCCGAAAAGGTCCCTTGACCATGGCGCCATCCCATGTGGGGGCTTTCACAAGATCGTCCCCCGATTTCGCGACGCCCAATCTGCAATTCCACATCCAGCCCCTGTCGTTGGATAAATTCGGTGATCCGGTGCATCCCTTCGATGCTTTAACCGTCAGCGTCGCCAACCTGCGCCCCACCAGCCGGGGCTCTATCCACGCGGCCTCCAGGGATGCCGAAGATCCGCCCAAGATCGTGACCAATTATCTCTCCACCGAGGACGATCGGCGGGTGGCCATCCAATCCATCCGCTTGGCCCGGCGCGTGGTGGCGGCGGAAGCGTTGAAGCGCTACCAGCCTGAGGAATACAGGCCGGGCGCCCATGTGGAGAGCGACCAAGACCTGATCCACGCCGCCGGCGATATCGGCACCACCATCTTTCATCCCGTGGGCACCGCCAAGATGGGCCTCGAAAGCGATCCACTGGCGGTCACCGATGGGCGTTTGCGGGTGCGTGGGGTGGATGGGCTCCGGGTCATCGATGCTTCGATCATGCCCAATATCACGTCGGGGAACACCAACTCCCCCACCCTGATGATCGCCGAGAAAGGCGCCGGCCTGATCCTCGCCGATCGCTAACAACGACATCTAGGGCACTTTCCCGCCAAATGGTTCAATTTGGCCGGAAAATGCTCCAGGCATTAACTCCCGACGTAACCATAATTACGAGGGAAAGCCGCTCATTGATTTATTTTAAGAAATGGGTTGGAACTTTTTGTCAACGTGGTAACCAAGGCCGAACGTGCTGTGTTTCTCCGACCACAGGATTACTTGAAATGCGATCCGCCGCCCTCGGGCA
>JAPUGG010000128.1 GCA_027292975.1 Alphaproteobacteria bacterium
AAACCCCGTGCCGGGAGGACGCCCATGTACACGACGACGACCCATTCGATCATGGTCACCGTCGAACCGACCTACCTCGACGACCAATCGCGGCCGCACAGGAACCGCTACGTCTGGGCCTACCATGTCACCATCGAAAACCGGGGCGTGGAAACCGTGCAGCTGATGGGTCGCTACTGGAAAATCACCGATTCCCTCGGGCGCACTCATGAAGTCCGGGGCGAGGGCGTGATCGGCGAACAGCCGATCATCCGCCCCGGGGAATGCTACCAATATTCCTCGGGAACGCCGCTCTCCACCCCATCGGGGATCATGGTCGGATGCTATTACATGGAAACCCGCGACGGCCAGCCCCTGGAGATTGAAATCCCGGCATTTTCCCTCGATTCACCGGAGGAACGCCCCCAGGTGCACTGACCATCGGCGCTTAGCCCGCCTCCGGTTTTGCTTTTCAATCAAACCCCGCCATGGCAATGTGAAACATCAAGGCTGGCAGCACTATGCCGGCGCCGGGCTTGGGCACACCGGTTGGGAAACGTTAAGGAGAAGCCATGAAAGCACCCTATCCCGTCGAGCTTGACCACGTCGGGGATCAAGGCGATCGGCCCGTTGAACGGCCGAGCCACTTGGAGGCGGAAGACGCCGTCCGCACTCTGATTCGGTGGGCCGGCGACGATCCCAACCGTGAGGGGTTGTTAGGGACGCCGGACAGGGTGGTCCGTGCCTGGCAGGAGTTCTTCCGGGGCTATGACGAGGACCCCCACGAGATTCTCTCCCGCACCTTCGAGGAGATCGAAGGCTACGACGAGATGGTGGTGCTCAAGGACATCCGCTTCGAATCCCATTGCGAACATCACCTGATGCCCATCATCGGCGTCGCCCATGTCGGCTATCTTCCCAACACCCGGGTGGTGGGCGTTTCCAAGCTGGCGCGGCTGGTGGAGGCCTACGCCAAACGACTGCAAATCCAGGAGAAAATGACCGCCCAGATCGCCAGCGCCATCGAGGTGGTCCTGCAGCCCGGCGGCGTCGCCGTGGTGATCGAGGCGGAGCACCAATGCATGACCACCCGCGGCATTCACAAGCCCGGCGCCACCATGGTCACCAGCCGCATGCTGGGGGGGTTCAGGAGCGACCAGAAGACCAGGCGCGAATTCTTGGCGATGATCGGTCAACCGGGCGGCGTCAGGCGTTGACCCGGCGAAGCGCCCCCAAGCCGCAGAATCCCGGCCCGACCCCTCAGGAATAATAAATCGTCAATCTTCGTTAAAATGCCCCCTAAATAGGTAATATTTGAAAAAATGCCGTCTATCCGCGCGGATGACGAGAATTCTGGATAAATGGTGAAAAATCTATGGTTTTTGGGGCTTGCTTGGGAAAACGGCCCGGTTATCGACAGGTTTAGCCCGCGAACCAAGGAAATTCGCTGTCCTATGGTGGCCTGATGATTGATTTCCGCCCGGTTTTCTTCACCATCGGAATCCTGCTGACGACTCTGGCGCTGGGCATGTGCATCCCGGCGATAATCGACCTCATCGCCGGCCACAGCGACTGGAAGGTGTTCGCCAGCGCCGCGGGCCTGAACGGGTTCATCGGCGTCACCATGTTGCTGACCATGCGCACCGGCGAGACTAAGCTGACCACCCGCCATGCCTTCCTGCTGACCACGCTGAGTTGGACGGTCATCGCCGTTTTCGGTGCCCTGCCCTTCGCCTTTGCCGATCTCAACCTGTCCTTCACCGATGCCGTGTTCGAATCCATGTCGGGGATCACCACCACCGGCGCCACGGTGCTCACCGATCTCGACCGGGCGGCGCCGGGCATTCTTCTTTGGCGGGCCTTGCTGCAATGGTTCGGCGGAATCGGCATCATCGTCATGGCCGTCGCCATCCTGCCCCAACTGGGCGTCGGCGGCATGCAACTCTTCCGCATGGAATCATCGGACCCCTCGGAAAAGGCGCTGCCCCGCATCGCCCAGGTCGCGGCGGCCATCGGCATCCTCTACGTCGTGCTGACGGCGGTCTGCGCGGCGCTTTATTGGGTCGCCGGCATGAGCGGCTTCGAGGCGGTAACCCACGCCATGACCACCATCGCCACCGGCGGCTTTTCCACCCGCGACGGTTCGCTGGGGGCCTTCAACAGCGCCGCCATCGACTGGGTCGCCGTCGCCTTCATGATCCTCGGCTCCTTGCCCTTCGTGCTTTACCTGCAGGCGGTCCGCGGCAACCTTGTGCCGCTGATCCGCGACAGCCAGGTCAGGTGGTTTCTGATCATCGCCGCCACCGCGGTGACGTTGATGATCGCCTGGCAGATCCTGATCAACGGCGTGCGTTTCGGCGAGGCGGTGCGTTACGTCTCGTTCAACGGTGTCTCGATCATGACCGGTACGGGCTACAGCTCGACCGATTTCGGGCTGTGGGGCGCCTTTCCCGTAACGATGTTCTTCTTCCTGATGTTCGTCGGCGGCTGCGCCGGATCCACCACCTGCGGGTTGAAGGTGTTTCGCCTGCAAGTGCTTTACGCCAACACGGTGTCTCAGATCTCCAAGCTGGTGCAGCCCCACGGGGTCTTCATCCCCCATTTCAATCGCCGGCCGATCCCCGCGGAGGCGTCGGAATCGGTGCTCAGTTTCTTCTTTGTCTACATCATGGTCTTCGGCGCCCTGGCCATGGGGCTGGGCTGGATGGGCCTGGACTTCATCACCGCCGTTTCCGGAGCGGCCAGCGCCATCGCCAATGTCGGTCCGGGCCTGGGTCCGGTGATCGGTCCCGCGGGCACCTATAGCGCCCTGCCCGACGCGGCCAAGTGGCTGCTCAGCTTCGGCATGCTGCTGGGCCGGCTGGAATTGTTCACGGTGCTGGTCCTGTTCACGCCGGCATTCTGGCGGAATTAGGCGGAACTAAAGCGCTATGGACCGAGAAGATAGGCGCGCAAGTGCCGGCGCGCCTCGGCTTCCAGCCGCCGGTCGATATCCGACACCAGGTCTTCGGTCAGGGCGAACCAGACCCTTTCGCGCTGCGCCATGGAGGCGCCCTCGGCCACCGTCATCGAGCGGGTGGCCCGCACCGTGGCGAAGGCAAGCTGGCGGCCCCCGTCATCACGAATTTCGAGAAGAACGGCGGCCCGGCCGTCGTAGCGCGCCGATTGCTGGGTGGTGAAGAGCCCCTTGAGCCCGCCCTTCACGGGCAGTGGCACCTCGCGAATGGAGGCGTCCAGGATGACCAGGTTGGCCACGTTGCGCCGCCCGGCCGCCTTCAGCCGCTGGCCGGCCCATCGGCGGATCGCGGCATAGGGCGCCACCGGCGCGCGGTGTTCCACATTGGGCGGCTTCAAGGGCGGGATGTAGCGGGTGGCGACTTCGATCCGCGCGACATCGAGGGTGAGTGGCCCCAAATGCCGGTAGGTGAGTTCCGGGAACTGGGCGGGAGGCGCGGGGGTCTCGCACCCGGCGATCAGGAAACCGGGGAGAACGGCGGACAGGATCACAATTGCCTTGCAGTGACGCACCCACATGGCGCTCAACCCCTGGAATTGCCAACGGGCTTTGATTCTGCCGACCTCGAGCGGATTTATCAAGGGTCCAAAGCAAGCGGCGCGATGCCGCCGTCGCGTCAGGCGAACAGGGCCTCGAGCGCGGGTTCGTCGAAAACATAGGCCTCGCCGCAGAACTCGCATTTCACCGAAACAACGCCGGCTTCCGTCATCTCCAGCAATTCGGCCTTGGGGAAGGCGACCAGGGTGCCCGCCACCCGGTCCCGGGAACAGCGGCAGCCGTCCACCAGCCCACGGGGTTTAAACATCCGCACGCCGAGTCGGTGGAACAGCCGGTAGAGAAGCCTGTCAGGGGGAAGGCGTGGGTTGGTGAGTTCGTCCTCCTTGACGCTGGCCATGAGCGTCACGACTTCCCGCCAGTTCTCTTCATCCTCATGGGCGTCGATCAGGGCAGCGGTGTCGGGGCGCGCTCCCTCGCCGGGCAGCCGCTGGATTACCATGGCGCCGGCGCGCCAGCCCTCGCCGCCATTGGGCGCCCTAACCGCCACCTTGATGGCGGCGTCGATCTGTTCGGACTGGCGGAAGTAATGATGGACGCAGTCGGTCAGGGTGGGCCCCGCCAACTCGACCATCCCCTGATAGCGCTCCCGGTCCGCCCCCTGGTCGGCGGTGAAGGCCAGATGCCCCTGGCCCAACAGCGCCGGCATGGGCGCCGTGGCACCCTCCATGCGCGCCACCGCATCGGCGTCGAACTGCGCATAGGCCCGCAATTCGCCGGTGCTGGTCATGTCGCCGACGACGATTCGCACCGGTCCCTTGCCATTGGCCTGCAGGGTGAAGGACCCAAGGTATTTGAGCGTGCTGCCCAGCAGCGCCGTGAGCACCAGGGTTTCGCCGAGCAGGGCGGAGACCGGCGGCGGATAGCGGTGGCGGTCGAGAATTCGGTCGAGCAAGGGGCCGAACCTCAGGAACCGGCCTCGCAACCCGGCGTGCTCCACCTGATAGGGGATAACCAGGTCGGTTGCGATCATCGGGCCACGTGCCAAGGCCGGAACTGAATCAGTCCCTAAGGCCTGAGGCACCAATGCAGGATTCCCTTCTGGGCATGCAACCGGTTTTCCGCTTCGTCCCAGACCGCCGAGCGCGGCCCGTCGATGACGCCGGCGCTCACCTCATGCTCGCGGTTGGCGGGGAGGCAATGCATGAAGATGGCATGGTCGGCCGCCTTGTCCATCAAGGCCTCATCCACCCGGTAGGGGGTCAAGGCCCGGACCCGTTCTTGGACGGTGGGCCCGCCATTGGTGCCCATGGACGCCCAGGTATCGGTCACCACGCAATCGGCGCCGGCGACCCCGTCGGCGGGATCCTCGGTCAGCGTGATATCGGCGCCGGCATGGCGGGCCGCCTTGACCGTCGCGGGATCGGGCGCGAACCCTTCGGGCGTGGCGATCGTCAGGGCATAGCCGAAGAGCGCCGCACCGTGGATCCAGGACGCGACCACGTTGTTTCCGTCGCCGAGCCAAGCGACCCTACGCCCATTGATGGGGCCCTTGATCTCCTCGAAGGTCATGATATCGGCCATGATCTGGCAGGGGTGGCTCTTGTCGGTGAGGCCGTTGATCACCGGCACCGAAGCATATTCCGCCATCTCCAGGAGGCTCGCTTGGGAAAGGGTGCGGAACAACACCGCGTCCACGTAGCGGCTCAGCACCCGCGCCATATCGGCGATGGACTCACCCCGGCCAAGCTGCGAGCCCTGAGAGTCCAGGATGGTGACCCGGCCGCCCATCTGGGCCATGCCCACCTCGAAGGACACCCGCGTGCGGGTCGACGGCTTCTCAAACACCAGGGCAAGCGTCTTGCCGGCACCCGGCCGTTCACCGCCCGGCGCGTCTTCGCCCCGCTTATAGTCCTGGGCGAGATCGAGCATCTCGCGCAATTGGGCGGCGGCGAACCTGTCGATGTCGAGAAAATGCTTGGGCGCCTGCGGTCCGGTGCCGCGTTGGCGCGCCGATGCGGTCTCGGGCGTCACGGTCATGAATCTTTCCCCAATTGGGCGCAGCTCTCATCAAGGATCGCCAGCGCCTCGTCGATTTGCGCCCCTTGGGTGATCAACGGCGGCAGCAGTCGCACCACATTGCCGCCCGCGAGCACGGTCAAAAGGCCGTTGCCGCGGAGCTTGCCTATCAGGGGCTTGGGATCGTCTGCGCAGACCAGGCCGATCATCAGGCCCATGCCCCGGACGCCCGCCAGGACCGATGGATGGGCGGCGACCAGTTTTTCGAGGCCGGCCAGAAGTTTGGCCCCCATGTCACGGACGTGGGCGAGGAATCCGTCTTCCAGCATCACGTCCATCACCGTGTTGGCCACCGCCATGGCCAGTGGGTTGCCGCCGTAAGTGGAACCATGGCTGCCCGGGACCATGCCCGAGGCCGCATCGCCCGTGGCGAGGCAGGCGCCCACCGGGAACCCGCCGCCGATGCCCTTGGCGACCGCCATCACATCGGGGGTCACGCCAGTCCATTCATGGGCGAACAGCTTGCCGGTCCGGCCCATGCCGCACTGCACCTCGTCGAAGAAAAGAAGCAGCCCGTACTCGTCGGCGATCTCGCGCAGGCCCTGAAGGTAATCTTCTTGGGCGGTCCGGATCCCGGCTTCACCCTGCACCGGTTCGATCAGGAGCGCCGCGGTTTGGTCGCCGATCGCCGCCCGGGTCTCGTTGAGATTGCCGAAGCCGACGTGATCGAAACCGTCCACTGCCGGCTCGAAGCCCTTGAGCATCTTTTCCTGCCCGCCGGCGGCGATGGTGGCAAGGGTGCGTCCGTGGAAGGCCTGGTCCGCGCAGATGATGCGGTAGCGCCCGGGATCGCCGGCCGCGTCGAAGTGGGAGCGCACGGTCTTGAAGCCGCATTCCATGGCCTCGGCCCCGGAATTACAGAAAAACACCGTGTCGGCGAAACTATGGGCAACCAGCCGCTCGGCCAGCCGCTGCTGATCGGGAATGTGGAACATGTTCGACGTGTGCCACAGCTTTTTCGCTTGCGCGCCCAGCGCCGACACCAGCCGGGGATGGGCATGGCCCAAGGAATTGACGCCGATCCCCGCGGTGAAATCGAGGTAGCGCGCGCCCTCGGTGGAAAAGAGGTAAGGCCCCTCCCCCCGATCAAAAGCGATGTCGGCGCGCCCATAGGTGGGCATCAAAGCGGAAATCACGAATCCTCTCCTCCACTGCCGGGCGCATTGTTCAGCCTGCCCCGGCGCCCTAGAGTACTTTCCGGCCAAATGGTTCAATTTGGCCGGGAAGTGCTCTCGAACCTTGGGCCCGCGCGGAAAAAGCGGTGAGTATCCATAGACCGAGGCGTCCTGTCAACGCCTGGGCCGATAGAATGCAAGTGATAAAGCGTTAGAAAATTTAGCGCTTGAACTGCTTACCCAGAGACAATGCCTGGCCCTGGTAGGAGGAGCCGATGCCGGCGCCGTAGGGCTTATCGGTTTCGACGCTCAATCGCTCATAAACGACACGGCCAGCAATCTGGCCGTGTTCAACCAAGAACGGCACGTCATGGGAGCGAAATTCAAGGACTATTTTGGCGCCGACCGGCCCACGATCCGCATATCCGAACCCTGGGTCAAAAAAACCTGCATAGTGGGCACGAAATTCACCGACTAGGGTATCGTAAGCAACCATATCAGCCGCAAAATTAGGCGGAACGACCAATGATTCTTTTGTGGCCAAGATGTGAAATTCATCGGTCTTGAGAATGATGCCGCCGTTATCGGGCCGGTAAACCGTGTCCCAGAAATTGTCACCGTCGTAATGATTCACGAGGTCGATATCTATAAAATCGGCCGTCTGTTTTGCTTTATAGCCAATAATCCCTGTAACGGGGTCGCCCACTACATCCACGGAAAGAGCGATGGCTCCGCCTTTGACGTTGGCTTCGCCATCTTTGTCGTGAACCAATCGAACTTCTTCATGGAGCCGTTTCACCGATGCATCGGAAGAGGGTGGACGACCGGACTTCACGCGCACCTGAGCCAAACGGGACCCCGTTCTCACTTTTACATTGAAAGACCGCGGCGCGATCTCCAGCCACAGCCGGCCTGCATATCTTTCTCGAATTGAATCGAACTCACAGCCGTTGTCGGTAATAACCCTGGCAAAGACATCAAGCCGCCCGGTGGAGCTTTTTGGATTGGCGACGGCGGACATACGCTTTTTCAGCCGCAGGTGTTCTTGAAGCGGCACAATGTAGACTTTGCCCGTTTCAAGAACCGCGCCATCCTCCAAGTCAATTTTTTCGGTGCTGAAATCGCGAAGCTTTTCTTCCACGGTCCAGTTCAGACCAGGCAAGAAACTCGCCGGGACCAGGTAGGCGTGGCACCCGAGCCGCAAATCGAGACTCGCGGGCTGAATTTGGTTGGGCTGAACCATCTCATCGGCGAGTATCAGCCCCCGCTCGATGGCACCCTTGATCCACTGTGCCGGCCAAACGCCGGTTTGCGACTCCGGTTGATCATCGAGTAAGGGCAAAATTTCTTGTTGGGCCGGGTCGGTCATTTTTCGTCTTCCGCCACCTCACGCTTCAATACAAAGCCTACTTGTTTTTCATTATTTTTCAACGCGTTATTATGAAAAATTAATCCACAAGCCGGAGCAAAACAAAGGTACTGAAAACGTTGCACGTTTCAATTCAACCCACATTTTCCCGTTCTGCGATAGGCGATGTCAACTCGATTCGCCAATGCCATCACCCCCTGTGGTTTCTTGAACACCGGTCAGGGTGTCCCTCCTATTAATTCCATCGCAGATGCTTGTGAGAGCCCGATCGATCGATCAGTCTCAACACTGACACTTCCTTGAGCGAGCCAATCTGGATAGGGTTGCGTACCGGCGCCTCATTACGCCGGCAGGTGGAGATTTCCGGCAGGGGACCACAGGGGACCAAAGGGCGATGAAATCCGATGACCGCACCTACCGTGACCTTCGGGAACACGTCGAGGCCTTGGATCGGGACGGATTGCTGATCACGATCGATGAGCCCATCGACAAGGATTCGGAGATGCATCCTTTGGTCAGGTGGCAGTTCCGAGGGGGATTCGAAGAGGCCGACCGCAAGGCGTTTCTGTTCACCAATGTCATCGACGGCAAGGGACGGAGCTATGATATTCCGGTGGTGGTCGGCGCCATGGCCGCCTCGCCGGCCATCTATGCCGCCGGCATGAGGGTTCCGGTGGAGGACATCGGCGGCAAATGGAACGCCGCTTTATCGAACCCCATCGACGCGCGGCCCGTCAACGACGCCGCTTGTCAGGAAATCGTCATAACCGGCGAGGCCCTGACGGGGGAAGGAGCCGGCTTGGACGCGCTTCCCATCCCCGTATCCACGCCGGGTTTCGATAGCGCCCCCACCTTGAGCGCGACCAACTGCGTGACCCGTGACCCTGAAACAAATGTTCAAAACATGGGCACCTACCGCGCCGCCCTCAAGGCGCCCGATCGATTGGTGGTGCGCATGGCCACCCGCGTCGGTGGGGCCGGCGGGTACCTGCATTGGCGGAAATACAAAGAACGGGGCGAGGAGATGCCGTGTGCCATCGTTCTTGGCTGTCCGCCATTGGTAGCCTTCATGGGGCCCCAGAAATTGCCCATTGGCATGGATGAACTGGGCGTGGCAGGGGGGTTGGCCGGCGAGCCGATCAATGTGGTCAGGGCGGTAACGGTGGATCTCATGGTTCCGGCGGAGGCCGAAATCGTCATCGAGGGCATGATCGATCCGGAAATTACCGAGCCCGAAGGCCCCTTCGGCGAATCCCACGGCCACGTGGCCTTGGAGGAGTTCAATATGCCCATGCGGATCACCGCGATCACGCGAAAAAACAACCCCATGGTTCCATCTTACATCAGCCAGGTTACGCCTTCGGAATCGAGCGTCATCAAACGGATCGCCTATGAACCGTTGTTTCTAACGCATCTGCGCGACACCCTGGGGATCGGCGGTGTCATGAAAGTGTCGCTTCACGAACCGCTGACCGCGTTGTTGCGGGTCACCTTGGTGACCATGGAACGCCATACGCCGAAAACGGAAATCTGGCGGGCGCTTTACGGTGCCGCCAGCTTCAAGGGGGACTGCGGCAAAATCACCATCGCCATCAATGACGACATCGACCCGGATAACGCCGACGCCATCCTTTGGGCCCTCGCCTATCGCCAAAACCCGGTGGATGATGTCGTGGTCCTGCCCCATCGCGGCCAGGGGCACGGCCCAAAACGTGAGCACGGCGGCGAGGAAGACTCGACCCTCCTGATAGATGCGACCATGAAAAGCGACATGCCGCCCCTGGCCTTGCCGGCCAAGCAATACATGTCCCATGCAAGGGAATTGTGGGACCGGCTCGGCCTCCCCCCCTTGCGCCCGGAGCAGCCATGGCATGGTTATTCTCTCGGCGATTGGACAAAAACCTGGGAGGACGCGGCCCTTCGGGCGGTCCAAGGGGAGTATCTGGAAAACGGAAGACGCAGTGCCCAGCGCCAGCTTAAGGGTCTCATTCCCGAGACCTCTGTCCGCGATGCCGAAGACGGCTGGGATTGAGATGAGAACTTCCCCATGAAAGCCGCGCCTTTCGAATACTTCGTGGCGGACAGCATTGACGAGGTGACCACGGGGTTGGCGGATTCCGGCGAAGAGGCGACCATCATTGCCGGCGGCCAGACCCTGGTGCCACTGATGGCCATGCGCCTGGCCCGCCCGGCCTTGCTCATCGACGTGAACGGCATCGGCGACCTTCAGGGAATAGACCTTCTCGCCGGCGGCGTTCGTATCAAGGCGTGCACCCGCCAATCCGACGCCCTCAAATCCACCATCATCGGCGAACGACTGCCCTTGCTCGCCAAGGCGCTCCCCTATGTCGGCCACGCGCAAACACGGAACCGGGGAACCGTGGGAGGAAGCATCGCCCTTGGCGATCCGGCGGCGGAAATTCCCCTGGTGGCGACCGCATTGGACGCCCGCATCACCTTGGTGAAAAAGGGAAATAGCCGCGAGCTCTCGATCCACGGTTTCTACCAAGGCCCGATGATGACCAGCCGCGAACCCGACGAATGCATCACCGAAATTCTCTTCCCCCAATGGCAGGGAGAAGGGCGCCGGGGCACCGGTTTTCAGGAGGTCAGCCTGCGCCACGGGGATTTTGCCATTGTCGCCGCCGCCGCCCAGATTTCAGTCGGCGAGGACGGCGTTTGCGCTAGGGCATCGGTGGCCCTTGGCGGCGTCTCCGGCACTCCCTTTCGAATTTCGGCGGCGGAAGATGCCCTGAGAGGCACCATGATCGACGACCCGGCGCTGCGTGCGGTGGCAAACGCGGTGGATCAGGCCGTGGACCCCCAGAGTGACCTTCATGCGAGCGCCAGCTACCGGCGGCGGGTGGCGAAAGTGCTTGTCGAGCGCGTCATTCGGGAAGCGGCCCGGGAAGCGGCCAACCATGCCGCGGGAGACGCCCCATGAAGCCGCGAAAAATTACCCTCGAGGTGAACGGGCGCGTGCGTTCGGCAACAGCCGAGCCGCGCCTGACGCTGCTCGACTTTTTGCGTTACGCGTTGAATCTCACCGGCACCCATATGGGCTGCGAACACGGCGTGTGCGGGGCGTGCACGGTGATGTTCGATGGGTTAGCGGTGCGGTCCTGTTTGATTTACGCGGTTCAGGCCGACGGCCACGACGTTACGACGGTGGAAGGATTGTGCAACGGCGACGGCACGCCGGGACCGATTCAAGAGGCATTTCAAGACGCCCACGGATTGCAGTGCGGGTACTGCACCCCGGGCATGCTGATCTCGGCCCAAGCACTTCTTCAATCCACGCCCGATCCGAGTGATGACGAAATCAGGGAAGCGCTGGGCGGAAATCTGTGCCGGTGCACCGGATATGCACAGATTATCGACGCCGTGCGTTTGGCAGCCGTTAGTTTTCAAGGGGCGGGCGGGTGAGCGAACCGGGGCGAAGCAATCTTGTTCATATTTCCCGCAAACGCCGGGTCAAGGAGGACAAGCGCTTTGTCTCCGGTACGGGGTGCTACGTCCAGGACGTGGTGCCGGCGGGGACCAAACATGTCGCCGTCCTGCCGAGCCCCTATCCCCGGGCGCGAATTCTTTCCATCGATTTGGAACGCGCGGTTGCGCTCGACGGCGTCAACGCCGTGGTCACCGGCGAGGAACTGGCCGAGCACACCGCACCGCTTCCCCAAGGATTGAACCTTCCCAATGTGGTCTGGCGTCCGCTGGCCGTCGGCATGGCGCGCTATGCCGGCGAATGGGTGGTCGCGGTGGCCGCGGACTCCGTGCACATCGCCGAGGATGCCTTGGACTTGATCGAGGTTGAATACGATCCGCTGCCCGCCATCATCGACCCGGAACTGGCCATGAGCGAGGATGCGCCGCTGGTTCATCCCGAACACGGCTCCAACATCCTCTACAGCGGTGTTTTCACCTGGGGCCCGGTCGCCGAAGACTTCGAGGCCGCGGACCACCAGCTAACATTTCGTGCACGCTGGGGCCGCAGTTCCACCGTTCCTATCGAGACCTTCGGCGTGCTTGCGGCGTGGCGGGAAGGAACCGACACCCTCGAGATATGGGCATCCATCCAGATGCCCAAATATGCCGAACAGATCGCCCATGCGTTGCGCATTCCATTGAACAGCGTCAACGTTCACAACGACGTCGACGTTGGCGGCGCCTATGGCGTGAAACGAGGCATCAAGCATACCGTGTTGGCCGGCTATCTCAGCCGCAAACTTGGTGCGCCGGTTCGCTTGATCGAAGACCGTCTGGTCAACCTGGCCGGCGGCGATGCCCACGGGCCCGATCGGATTTTCGACACCGAAGTCGCCTTCACCAAGGAAGGCATCATCACGTCCCTGAAAATCAGGGCCATCGACGATGCCGGCGCCTATCCCGGACGGGGGCCCTATCAACTGGCGAAGCCGATCACCGCCATCACCGGGCCGTACAGGATCAATTCCGTCCATTATGAAGCCATCTCCATCACCACCAACAAGACCGGTCAGGTGCCGGTCAGGGGATTTGGCCAGGCGCCGACCAATTTCATGCTGGAAACCGCCGTGGACAAGGTCGCCATGCAGCTCGGCATCGACCGTTTGGAGGTGCGCCGGCGCAACTTCATCCGCAGCGATGAATTTCCCTACACCATTCCCAGCGGCACGGCATACGACAGCGGCGATTACCACGCGGTCCTGGAAAAACTCCTCGACCTGGCCGACTACGACGGGCTCATCCAAACCCGCGACCAACGGCGGAGCGAGGGAATGTTGGCCGGTGTCGGCATCGCCACCTGCCTAGAGCCCAGTGGCGGCAACACCATGTTCGAGTACCTCATGAACCCGGCCGCCGAAATCACCACCTTCATGGAAGCCTGCCAGGTGCGCGTCGATGCCCAGGGCGGGATCACCGCAATCATGGGCACCAGCGGTGCGGGCCAGGGGCATGAAACCTTGGTCGCGACCATCCTGGGCGAAGAACTGGAATTCGATCCCGAGGACATCCGGGTGATCCACGCGGATTCGCTCGCCGGGCTGCCGACACTGGCCCCGGTGGCTTCCAGGATGGCGATCATGCTGGGCGGCGCGGCGGCCGGCGCGGCGCAAAAATTGAAAGATCGGGTGATGCGGATAGCCGCCCATAATCTTGGGATACCTATCACGGGGCTGGAATACTCCGGCGGAACGGTGTTCGACCGTGCCGATCACGCCCGCAAGCTGTCTTGGCAGGAGATCTGCTTCATCGCCCACAACCAGATCCACAAAATTCCCGAAGGCTTGGAGCCGGGACTGCAGGCCATCCACGTCTTCCAGGTGCCGGGCGGCGGCCAACTTCCCGACGACCAAAACCGGGTCCAGTTGTATCCCTGTTTCGCGTTCCAGGCCCATATCCCGTTGATCGAGATCGATCCCGGAACCGGCAAGGTGACCATCGTAGCGTATTTCATCGCCCACGATTGCGGGACCATCATCAACCCCGATATCGTTCGCGGCATGGTGATCGGCGGCGTCGCCCAAGGGATCGGGGTGGCCCTATATGAAAAATTCGCCTACACGCCGGACGGTCAATTCATCAGCGGCACTTTCGCCGATTACGTCCTGCCCTCGGTATTCGAGATTCCCTACGTCCAGGTGACCGAACATTGCACGCCGTCGCCGCTGACCTCCCATGGACAGAAGGGGACCGGCGAAGGCGGCTACCTGGGCGCGCCCGCCGCCATCGCCAGCGCGGTCAACGACGCCCTGGCTCCGCGCGGGCTCTCGCTCCATGAGTTGCCCATGGCCATGGCCGACATCGAAGAACTTCTCAACGGGGGAGACAGCATTTGATCATCGACACCCATGCGCACTTCACGCCTCAAGCGATGTTGGAGGCCCTGATAAAAGACGTCGATCATTTCCCTTCGGTCGAATTGTTGGCCGAGGACGGCACCTACCGGCTCGCCTTTGCCGGCGGTGCGCCGACCCGCCCCCTTTCGCCCAAGCTGCGCGATGCCGACCAACGGCTCGAGTGGATGGACGCCCAGTCTATCGATGCCCAGGTCACCGGCGGGTGGCTCGACAGTTTCGGATACGAACTTCCTGCCGCCGAAGGGGCCGAGTGGAGCCGCTTTTTGAATGAATTCATGATCAAGGGCACCCAAGATATCGATCGATTGACGCCGCTGGCGACGGTACCGCTGCAAAGCGGCGCGCTGGCGGCCGAGGTCCTGGAAGAAGCCATGAATGCTGGATTCGCGGGCGTCATGATCGGAACCCAGCCCCATGGAAACGCCGGCAATCTGGACGATCCCGATCTCGATCCTTTTTGGCAAGCCGCGTCCGCGCTGGGCGCCACGATCTATCTGCATCCGATGTTTGGATGCGGCGACCCTAGGCTGTTTGATTACGGCATGATGAATGCGGTGGGCCGTGGCCTCGACACGACGACCGCCGTCTCGCGTCTTCTGTACTCCGGCCATTTCCTGAAATACCGGGGCCTCAATTTCATCCTTTCCCACGGCGGCGGCGCCATCCCCTACCTGTTGGGAAGGCTCGCGCGGAACCACGATATCCACGCGAACGAATTCGCCGATCCCCGGGAAGGGTTCAAGACGCTCTATTTCGACTCCGTGCTGTTCGACCCCGAAACCCTCAAGTTTCTCTGCCAATTGGCGGGCGCGGATAAAATCGTGCTGGGTTCCGACTATCCCTTTCCCATCGGCGATCCCCAACCCGCGGGTGTCGTCACCGATGCATGCCTCGGGGAACCGGCGACGCGGATGATCCTTGGCGAAACCGCCGCCAGGCTGTTCCATATGGCCGGATAAGTGTTAGCGCACCAAGTCTAGAAAAGGTTGAGCCATTCTATGGAACGGACCACGGGGAAGATGTCGCCAATGACGGTCATCGGCCACTGAACCAGCAAGAGCGTGTGGAACAAAGCGTAAGACGCGACCCACATCGGCACCGCGATGTACAGTATCAACTTCCAACTTTCCTTGCCCTCGAAACGCATGTAGCCGACCAGGAAAAAGAACATCGCCGGCAGCAGCCCGATGACAGAGCCGGTAACGAAAAAGGCCACCAGCCAGCCGAAATAGCGCGCCGCGCGGATGAAGATGTCTCTGACGCTGAGGTCGCCGTAATCGGCCTGGATGTCGAAATGAACTTCCTCCTGCTCTGCCTTGAAGGCGTCACCCGCGGTCGTGCC
>JAPUGG010000129.1 GCA_027292975.1 Alphaproteobacteria bacterium
CCAAAATCGTCGATCACGCCCGCGCGGCCCTTGCCAAGGCTGCATGAGCCGCGCGCCCCGGAGCCGATCTTAGGCGGCGGCCGAATTTAGGCGGTGGATTTAGGAAGGGGCTGTGTTCACAGCCCCTTTTGTTATAACACATGGTGTCCCCGATGATCAGGAGCACGCGCCCCCCATGGCCGACCTCGAAACACCGGAAAAATTGAAGGCGGACCTCCTGGCCGAGGTGGCGGGCGCGCGGGACCTCGCGGCCCTCGAAGAGGTGCGCATCCGCGCGCTCGGCCAAAACGGCGCGGTCACCCAACTGATGAAGGGGTTGGGGGCGCTGCCGCCCGAGGAGCGCAAGGCCCAGGGCCAGGCCAACAACGCGGTCAAACGCGCCGTTAGCCAAGCCATCGAGACCCGCAAGGGTGCACTCGCCGCCGCGGCGCTGGAAGCCCGCCTGGCCGAAGAGCGCATCGACGTCACCCTGCCCGTCCGGCCCGAGGCGACCGGCTTTATCCATCCCATCAGCCAGACAATGGACGAGTTGATGGCGATCTTCGGCGAAATGGGGTTCCAAGTGGCCGAAGGGCCCGACGTGGAAGACGACTTTCATAATTTCACGGCGCTCAACATCCCCCCCGAGCACCCCGCCCGGCAGATGCACGACACCTTCTATCTTCCGCCGGACGACGCGGGCACGGCAAAGCTTTTGCGCACCCATACCTCGCCGGTGCAGATCCGCACCATGTCCTCGAGCCCGCCGCCCTACCGCATCATTGCCCCGGGGCGGGCCTATCGCTGCGATTCCGACATCACCCATACGCCGATGTTCCATCAGATCGAGGGGCTGGTGATCGACCAGGCCACCCATATGGGGCATCTCAAGGGCTGCCTCGAGGATTTCTGCCGCGCCTATTTCGAGGTCGACGATCTGCCGCTGCGTTTCCGGCCCAGCTATTTCCCCTTCACCGAGCCCAGTTGCGAGGTCGATATCGGCTGCGCGCGCGCGGGCGGCGAACTTCGCATCGGCGCCGGTGATGATTGGCTCGAGATCCTCGGCGCCGGCATGGTCCATCCCAACGTGCTCGCCAATTGCGGGCTCGACCCAGGCGTTTGGCAGGGCTTCGCCTTCGGCTTGGGGATAGAGCGGGTCGCCATGTTGAAATACGGCATCCCCGATCTCCGCACCTTCTTCGAATCCGACATCCGCTGGCTCAGCCATTACGGCTTCGCTGCGCTCGACCAGCCGAGCCTTGTCGGGGGGCTGGCGCGATGAAATTCACCTTCGGTTGGCTCAAGGAGCATCTGGAGACCAAGGCGTCGCTCGGCGAAGTGACCGACGCCCTGACGGCGTTGGGGCTCGAGGTCGAGGGCATCCATGACCGCGCCGCCGATCTTGCCAAATTCGTGGTGGCCGAAATCAAGCAGGTTTCGCCCCATCCGGACGCCGACAAACTCACGGTCTGCCTGGTCGACAACGGCGCAGAAGAGGTCCAAGTGGTGTGCGGGGCACCGAACGCGCGCGCCGGCCTGACCGGCGTGTTCGCCCCCGTCGGCACACATATTCCGGGGACCGGGCTCGATCTCAAGAAGGCCAAGATCAGGGGGGTTGAGTCGTCGGGCATGATGTGTTCGGCGCTGGAGATGGAGCTCGGCGACGATCATTCGGGCATCATCGAGCTCGAGACCGACGCACCATTGGGCAGCCCAGCCGCCGACGCGCTGGGTCTTGGCGATCCCGTCATCGATATCGCCATCACCCCCAACCGCGGCGATTGCCTCGGCGTTCACGGCATCGCCCGGGACCTGGCGGCGGCGGGCATGGGGACACTCAGGCCGCTGATGCCGGCATCGGTGAAGGGCACCTTCGATAGTCCGATCGGCATATCCCTCGATTTCAGCCAACAGAATTCGGATGCCTGCCCGCATTTCATCGGGCGCTATATCCGCGGCGTGAGCTACGTCGAAAGCCCGGCTTGGCTCAAGGAAAAACTTCTGGCGGCGGGGCTTCGCCCGATTTCGGCGCTGGTCGACATCTCCAATTATTTCACCCTCGACCGGGGCCGCCCGCTGCACGTGTTCGACGCCGATGCCATCGCCGGCGACCTGACGGTGCGGCTGTCCGCCGCCGGCGAGACCCTGGCGGCGCTGGACGGCGAAACCTATACCCTGGGCGATGGCGTCTGCGTGATCGCCGACGCCCATGGCGTGCTGTCGCTGGGTGGCGTCATGGGCGGCGAATCCACGGGCTGCGCCGAGGGCACGGTCAACGTCCTGGTCGAGGCGGCGCTGTTCGATCCGATCCGCACGGCGGCCACCGGGCGTAAGCTCGGCATCGAATCCGACGCCCGCTTTCGCTTCGAGCGCGGCATCGACCCGGCTTCCACCGAACCCGGCATCGAGGCGGCGACCCAGTTGATCCTGGAAATCTGCGGCGGCGAGGCGAGCGCCCTGGTGGTCGCCGGGGGGGCGCCGGAACCCGGCCTCGCACTGACCTTCGCCGTTAGCGACGTGGCGCGCCTCGGCGGCCTCGAGGTGACCGAGGCGCGGGCCACAGAAATCCTCCATGCGCTGGGTTTCAAAACCCAGCCGGACTCCGGCCCCTTGCGCGTCACGGTGCCGAGCTGGCGCCACGACGTCACATGTGCGGCCGATCTGGTGGAAGAGATTTTGCGGGTCGAGGGTTACGCAAAGATTCCGGCGCTTGCCCTGTCACGGCCGACCTCCCTGCCCAAAGCGGTGGCCACCACCGCCCAGCGGCGGGCCGGCTTTGCCCGGCGCAGCCTAGCCGCCCGCGGCCTGGTCGAGACCGTGACTTATTCCTTCATCGGCGAAGATCAGGCGCGGGCGTTCGGCGGCGGCGGCGATGATCTGCGCCTGGAAAACCCCATTTCCAGCGCCCTTACCGATCTCCGCCCGTCGATCCTGCCGGCGCTGATCGCCGCCGCGGGGCGCAACGCCGATCGCGGGTTCGCCGACCTCGGCCTGTTCGAGGTGGGCCCCGTCTTCGCCGATGCGACGCCGGGCGGCCAGGCGCTGGTCGCCGCCGGCATCCGCGCGGGCAACGTCTCCCCCCGCCATTGGGGGGGCGACGCGCGCCCGGTCGATGCCTTCGACGCCAAGGCCGATGCTAGCGCCGTGCTGGCCCAATGCGGCGCCCCGGTGGCGGCGCTCAAGACAAACGCTGCGGCACCCGCCTGGTATCACCCGGGCCGCGCGGGCACGCTTCGGCTGGGCCCCAAGACCGTGCTCTCAACCTTCGGGGAAATTCATCCCGGCGTGCTCTCGGCCATGGACGTGGACGGACCGGTGGTCGGCTTCGAGGTGATGCTGGCCAACCTGCCGGCGCCGCGGGCCAAACCCGGCAAGGCGCGGCCGGTGCTGGCCCTGACCCCGTTCCAGGCGGTGACCCGCGACTTCGCCTTCGTGGTGGATTCGGGCGTCGAGGCGGAAGCCCTGATCCGCGCCGTCAAGGGGGCCGACAAGGGCTTGATCGCCGATGCCCAGGTGTTCGACGTCTATGCCGGCGAAGGCATCGGCGCCGGCAAGGTGTCGCTGGCGGTTGCCGTCACCCTGCAGCCGAGTACCGCCACCCTGACCGATTCCGAGATCGAGGCGGTCAGCAACAAGATCGTCGCCGCCGCCCAAAAGGCCACGGGGGCGGTTTTAAGGGGCTAGAGCACTATCCGGCCAAATGGGATCAATTTGATGGGAGCTCATCGGTTTTCAGGGCAGGCGCGGGCCGAAGCGCGATGCCACCGTATCGGGCGAGGGCCGCAACGCACCCTGG
>JAPUGG010000013.1 GCA_027292975.1 Alphaproteobacteria bacterium
ATCAAGCTCGGCGCACCGACCCCCGGCACCTTGCCGAGACGGCTCACGCCGGTGCCGACGATGGCGTATTTATCGCGCAGCAACCGATTGGGCGCGAGCGCGGTCACGGGGCCGTTTCCCCGGCGCCGCCCGGTTTGACCCGGTCCTTGATGCGGGCGAGGATTTCGTCCGTGTGTTGGCCATGGCCGGGCGCCGGGCTGGTCACCGCCACCGGCGTATCCGACAGGTTGACCGCCCCGGTGATGAGCTTGATGCTGCCGAGCTTGGGATGGGGCAGTTCGGTCACCATGCCGAGGTGCTTGACCTGGGGGTCGTCCAGCACCTCGTCGAGGCGGTAGATCGGCGCCGATGGGACGTCGGCCTCGAGCAATGCGTCGAGCCAATGGTCCCGGGGCTTGGTTGAGAACACCTCCTGGAAGCCGGCATGCAGCGTGTCGTACGCCTGGCGCCGGTCGGCCTTGGTTTTGAACCGGGGATCGTTGATCCATTCGGGGTGAGAAGCGGTGCGGCACAATCCTTCCCAGAACTTGGGCGGCGAGGACAGATGCACCACGAAAGGTTTTTCGTCGCCGGCGACGAAGGCATAGACCTGGGCGGTCTCGGTTCGGGTCTTGCGCCGGGGCACCTCACCTTCCTCGAAATAGCGCGCCGCGTTCTCGCCGAGGAAGGCCAGGGTGGCCGACAGCAGCGAGGTCTCCACCATCTGGCCCTTGCCGGTGGTGTGGCGCGCCATCAGCGCGCCCAGCACGCCGTAGGCGGCCATGATCCCGGTCAGGTGGTCGGACAGCGAAATCCCCATGGGCTGGGGGTTTTCCAGGTCCGTCAGCACCGACAACAGCCCCCCCATGGCTTGGCCCACGGTGTCGTAACCGGGCCGCTCGGCATAGGGCCCGGTGCGCCCGAAACCGGTGATGGAGCAGTAAACCAGGCGGGGATTGGCGGCCGACAGCACCTCCCAGCCGAGGCCGAGACGCTCCATGGTGCCGGGGCGGTAATTCTCGATCAGGACATCGGCATCTTCGGCCAGCGCCAGCGCGGCTTCCAGGCCTGCATCGGACTTCAGGTCCAGGATCACGCTTTTTTTGTTGCGGTTGACGGAACCGAAGGTCGCCGAATACTCCGCCGCGCCCCAGCCGCGGAAGGGGTCGCCGGTCTTGGGGTCCTCGATCTTGATCACCTCGGCGCCGAGATCGCCCAGCAGCATTCCCGTATAGGGGCCGGACACGTAACTGGCGAATTCCAAGATGGTGATGCCTGCAAGCGCACCCGCCACGGCGGCCTCCCTCACCGGTTTGTCCCATCGCGGCGTCTTGGGGACGCCTTGCGACCAGACTATCCCCATCGGGCGGGCTTTGCACGCCATTCGAATTCGAAGTATCATCGGCGCAATCGTCACTCCATGCCGATCGGAAGGCACCGCGCCATGTGGCGGCCTGGTGGCGGGGCCGTGGTCGCGCCAAAAAAGGGATCAAGGAAAGGGAAGCCCCATGGGAGCCATCGACGCCGACGCCCACGTGGTCGAATGCGAAAAGACCTTCGAGTATCTCGACCCCGAATTTCAAGACTATAAGCCCCGGGTGATGGTGCAGAAGACCGAGGACGTGGTGGTGCTCGACAACGAGGGCCTGGCCCAGCGGGAATATTGGGTGATCGATGGCCGCTTTCAGCCCAAGGAGGCCAATATCGGCCACAACACCTCCAAGGAATCCCGTGAAATGGCCGACATCGACGGGCGGCTCAAACACATGGATGAGCTCGGCGTCGATGTTCAGGTTCTTTACCCGACCCTGTTCCTGAGGCCGATCACCACGGATCCGACGGCGGAGCTGGCATTCTGCCGGGCCTATAACCGCTGGCTCGCCGATATCTGGAAAGCCGCGCCCGACCGCCTGCGCTGGGCGGCGATGCTGCCGTTCTATTCCATGGACAAGGTCGAAGACGAATTGCGCTCCGCCAAGGCCAACGGCGCGTGCAGCGTGTTCATGCGCGGCCTTGAATGCGATCGCCGCCTGGACAATCCCTATTTCTTCCCGGTCTACGAATTGGCCCAGGAGATGGACCTCGCCATCACCCTGCACGCGGGCAACAACTCCTTCCAACTGAACGATGTCTACGGCCAGGAAGGCGGTTTCGCGCGCGGCAAGCTGCCGGTGGTTTCCGCCTTCCATACGCTTCTCATGAAGGACATCCCCGCGCGCTATCCAAAGCTGCGCTGGGGCTTCATCGAGGTCAGCTCCCAGTGGATTCCCTACGTCATCAACGATCTTGCGCTTCGCTTCAAGCGCCGGGGCAAGCGCCTTTCGGACACGGTGTTGGCCGACAATAATTTCTACGTGGCCTGCCAGGTGACCGACGATCTCGATCACGTGCTGGCAATCGCCGGCGAGGATCAGCTGGTGGTCGGCACGGATTACGGCCACGCCGATACCTCGTCGGAGATCGAGGCCTTGCGCAGGGTCAAGGACGACGGCAAGGTCCCGGCGGCGGTGGCCGACAAAATTCTCGACGCCAACGCCCGCGTCCTTTACGGGCTTTAGAGGACTTTCCGGCAGTCCGGCGATAAAGGAGAGAGAGGAGACAAAATGGGAGCCATCGACGCCGACGCCCACGTTATCGAATGCGAAAAAACCTTCGAATACATCGACCCCGAATATCACGACTATAAGCCCAGGGTGATGGTGCAGAAATCGGAAAACGTGATGGAGCTCGACAATGAAGGGGTAGCCGCGCAGAAGGAATACTGGGTGATCGACGGCCGCTTGCAGCCCAAGGAAGGCAATATCGGCCGCAATACTTCCAAGGAATCGCGCGAGATGGCGGACGTGAATGTCCGCTTGGCGCATATGGACGAGCTCGACATCGACGTCCAGGTGCTCTACCCGACCGTGTTTCTGCGCGCCTGGACCCAGGACCCAACCGCCGAGTTCGCCATCTGCAAGTCCTACAACCGCTGGCTCGCCGATATCTGGAGCCAGGCGCCCGAGCGCCTCAAATGGGTGGTGATGCCGCCGCTTCTTTCCATGGCCCGGACCATGGAAGAGCTGGACTTCGCCAAGGAGAACGGCGCCGTGGGCATCTTCCTGCGTGGGCTCGAATGTGAACGGCGTCTCGATAATCCTTACTTCTTCCCGCTTTATGAAAAGGCCCAGGAACTGGACATGCCGATTTGTTTCCACTCGGGCAACAACAGCTTCCGGGTGCGCGATATCTATGCGACCGAAGGCGGTTTCGGGCGCTCAAAACTGCCCGTGATTGCGGCCTTTCATTCGCTCTTGATGAACGATATCCCGGCCAAGTTCCCGAATCTGCGCTGGGGCTTCATCGAGGTCAGCGCCCAGTGGATTCCCTATGTCATCAACGACTTGGGGCTCCGCTTCAAGCGCAAGGACAGGCCCATGTCCGACACCATACTCGCCGACAACAATTTTTACGTCGCCTGCCAGGCGACCGACGAACTCGACTATATCCTGCCCTATGCCGGTGAAGATCAGCTGGTGGTCGGCACCGATTACGGCCATGCCGATACCTCGTCGGAGATCGAGGCCCTGCGGATGGTGAAGGAGGACGGCAAGGTGTCGGCGGCGGTCGCCGACAAAATTCTGGGCGCCAACGCCCGCGCGCTCTACGGGCTTTAGGCCGGGTCCTTGTGACGGCGGGGCGGCGCTATGGGTAATAGGCGCCGTCGCGGTAGGCCACGTCGTCGGAGATGAAGGTCTCGCTGCGCCCGCGCCGGACCGCCCATTCGCCGTCGGGCATGATCCGCGTGTCGGGGTGTTTGTCCGGCGCCATCACGGCGCCGACGCGAAGCAGCACCAGCGGTTCCCGGCCGATGCTCTCGAACCAGTAATAACTGCCGGCGGGCAGAAAGATGCCGTCGTTGCGGGCCAGTTCCTTTGATTCGCCGCGCGGCCCGTGGAAGCGGGCGCGCCCGTCCAGCACGATGAAGGAATGCTCCTGATAAGGGTGCGCGTGAAGCTTGTTCTCGCCCCCCTCGGCGTAGACCTTGATCTTGAGCCACAGGTGTTCGCCCACCGCCAGCGCTGTTTCGGTGTTGCCCGCATCCAGAAGCTGGGCCCGCATGGCGAAGAACGCGGGCTTGACGGCGTCTTCCCCGTCCCAGGGCGCGGGCGCTGAGGTTTTTGCAGATGTGTCAGCCATGACGCGTATTCCTCTGCTTAGAGTTTTAGGGCCGCTCGCCCGCGGGACCGGGGCACGATCAGCGCATCGACGATGCGCACGCCCTGACCCTTGGGCAGCACCATAACCGGATTGAGGTCGATCTCGGTGATTTCTTGGCCGTGCGCCCAGGCGAAGCGCGATAGCCTGACCATGACATCCACCAGCGCCGCCCGGTCTGCCGGCGGGGCGCCCCGGGTGCCCCGGAGCAGGCGGTCGGCCTTGAGGCCCCGGACCATGGCGCGGGCCTGGCGGGCGTCGATGGGTGCGAGCGCAAGCGCGGTATCGGCGGCGATTTCGGCCAGGGTGCCGCCGGCGCCAGCCATCAGCAATGGACCGAACTGTGGATCGAAGACCGTGCCGACGATCATTTCGACGCCGCCGGTGACCATCCCCTGGATCATGTAGCCTTCGATCGAAGAATCGGGAGCCGCCCGCGCGACGGCGGCCTCGATTGCCGCGCAGGCGCGGCGCACGCCCGCGGCGCTGCCTATCCCGAGATGCACGGCGCCCGCTTCGGTCTTGTGGGCCAGCCCACCCACGACTGCCTTGACCGCCACCGGGAAGCCGATGCGCCGCGCCGCCCGCGCCGCCGCCGCCGCGGATTTTACCCAATCCCAGGGCGCGAAGGGGAGGCCGATGGCTTCCAGAATCGCCGTGCTTTCCGGCTCCGTGAGCGGCCGTCCGGAGGGAACATCCAAGGCCGGCGGCGGCAGGGACCGGCGCGGCCGGGGGGGCGGTGATGGGGCGCGCCGCCGGTGGGTCCCGTGGTCGATCAGTTGGCGGAGCGCCAGCAGGCCGTCGTCGAGGGTGGCCGCCACCGCCGGGCCGCCCGGGCCCGGCGCTTTGGTCGGATGCCAAGTCATTTCCGAGACCATCACCACCGGGGTCTTCATGGTGGGGGCCATGGCATGGAACTGTTGGTGAAGAACGCGGTGAGAAGCCGATGTCTCGCGCTGCACCACCAGGACGAGGGCGATGGCGTCGATGGTAGGATCCCTGTCGAGGACCCGAAGGCAGCGGGTGAGGTTGTCGCCGGCGACAAGCCTTGGCGCGCCGACCACGTCCATGGGATTGGCGAAGCGGCGGGAGATGCCAAGAATCTTCCCCAGGCTGTCGCTGGTGGCCGGCGCCAGCGGCGGCAGCCGGAGCCCGGCCTTGCGGGCGAGGTCGCCGGCGAGCACCGCGGCCCCGCCCGAGACGGACAAGATGAACACCCTATCGCCACCGGGCACTTTGGCCTTCGAAAAAAGGTTCGCGGTTTCGATCATGGCGTCGATGGTTTCCACCCGGGCGATGCCGCTCTCGCGGAAAACGGCGTCGAACGCGGCCTCGGGGCCGGCGAGGCTGCCGGTATGGGCCACGGCCGCGGCGCGGCCGGCATCGGTGCGCCCGAGCTTGAGGACCACCACCGGCTTTTTGGCCGCCGCCCGGGCCAGTGCGTCGCGGTAGGCACGGCCGTCGCGGACGCCTTCGACGATGTTGACGATGACGCAAGTATCGGGATCGTCGGCGAGCCAGGAGATGTAGTCGGCGCTGGTGACCACCGCTTCGTTGCCGCCCGAGATCAGGTAGTTGAAGCCGAGGCCCCGGTTGATGCCGAGCTCCATGGTCGCGTTGATCAGACCGCCCGATTGCGACACCACCGACACCCCGCCCTTGATCAGGCCCTTGGGCAGGTTGGTGAAGGCGGTGGCCAGGGGATGGTGCAAGCCGACGATCCCCATGCAGTTGGGGCCGTTGATCGCCATGCCGCGCCCGGCGGCGAGGTGTTGGAGCCGCGCCTGGCGCGCGCGGCCAGCCTTAGTGTTGTGATCGGCGAAGCCGTCGGCTACCACCACCGCCGAAGGAACGCCGCGGGCAGCGGCCGCCTCAAGGGGCTCGAACACGTTCGCGTAGGGCACCGCCAGGGCGACACAGTCAGGCGTTTCCGGCAGGGCGGCGATATCCGGCCAGCAGCGCACGCCGGCGACGGTCCGGTATTTGGGATTGACCGGCCAGACCGGCCCCTGGAAGCCGCTGGCCAGCATGTTGCGATAGATTCGCCCGCCGACATTGCCCCGGTCCGACGCGCCCACCACCGCCACCGAGCGCGGTTTGAGGAGGGCATCGAGCGCCGCCCGGTCCATTGCCCGGTCCTGAGCCTAATCGCCTTTGGCGGGATCAGCCCGCGGCCCGGGCGAGCGTGCTTTCAGGCCGCGGCGCGACGCCGCAGCCGGGCGCTTCGGGGAGCCGCAGGAGCCCGCCTTCCAGCTCGATCCCCTCGAACGGGTCGTCCAGCAGGCGGTCGAATTCGGCCAATTCGCAGGCGTACCAGATCCCCGGCAGGGTCGCGGCCATATGCATGGCATGGGCGGCGAGCAGGCGCGGACCCACATGGGCGCCGATCCGGTATCGGATGCCGCCGGCCTCGCAAATCCGCGCCGCCGCAACCGTGTTGCGCAGGCCGCCGAGCTTGGTGATCTTGAGGCTGACGGCGTCCACCGCGCGGGCGCGCACCAGGGCCGCCACCTGGGCCAGCGAATCCGCCGCCTCGTCGGCCTCCACGGTCACCGGAACCGAATCCGTGACCAGCTTGAGGCCGCGCAGATCACCGGCGGCGACCGGCTGCTCGGCCAAATCGATGCCGAATTCGGCCATGGCGGTGATCGCCCGGATGGCGTCCTTGGGCGCGTAGGATTGGTTGGCGTCGATGGTGAGGCCGGCATCGGCGCCCACCTCTTCGCGGATGGCGGCGACCCGGGCGATGTCTTCTTCGACGTTACCATGGACCTTGATTTTGAAATGGTTGAAGCCTTTGTCCATCAGCGCGCGCGCGCCGGCGGCCATGTCCGCGGGGCTTTTGATGGGGAGAATGCGGAGGCTCACGAATTCCTCGCGCACGGCGCCGCCGAAAAGCTCGCAGAGGGGGATGTTGAGCCGCCGGGCCAAAAGGTCGTGCAGGGCGCAGTCGATCGCCGCCTTGGCCTGATTGTTGCCGACCACCTGCCGGTCGAGCTCCCAAAGCAGTTCGGCGATGCGCCGGGAATCCCGGCCCATGAGGGTTTCCTTGAAGTTATCCAGATTGGCCTTCACCGCCCCCACGGAGGCGCCGTAATGGGGCATGGCCGAGCCGTAGCCATATCCCGTGGTACCGTCTTCGGCGGTGATCGATACCGCCCATCCCTGGGACAAGGGGTTGGCGGCAAGGGCGAAGCGCCATTCGGGGTCGTCCTTGGCGAGATCGCAAGGTTCGATGCGAATTTCGGCGATTTTCATGGTTTTCTCCCTGATCGGCCCGTTCGGACATCTTTTCCGGACTTTATACTTACTTTTAAGGTATGGGATGCAACATCTTTCGGTATCCTGCGCAAACGGGCAGACTGTGCCCCCGGGATCGCCATACCCACTGTCACCATCGCGCCCCGTGGCGCGTCTGAGAGCCTTTAATGAGACTGCGTTTCTTGCTGATTTCCTTGGTGCTTCTGGCCAGCGTCGGCGCGGCCTTGGCTTTGGCCGTCCTGTCCTTGCCGAGCCGCGAAGACGTCGCCGGGCAGATGAGTTTCGATCAGAAGGTTCGGAACTACCTGATTTCGAATCCCGAGATATTCGCACAGGCGGCCCAGATCCTGCAGAAGCGCTCGCTCCGGCGGCGGGGGGCCCAGCGGATGCGCTCGCTCGCGGCCTTGAAACGGATCATTCGGTCGCCCCGCGGATTGCCGGTCCTGGGCAATCCCAAGGGCGATGTCACGGTAGTGGAATTCTTCGATTACCGCTGCCCCTATTGCAAGCGATCGCTGGATGTGCTCCGCCGGCTGGTCAAAGACGATCCTAATCTGCGCTTGGTGTTCAAGGAATTTCCCATCCTCGGGCCACAATCGGTCTATGCGTCGCGGATGGCGATCGCGTCCCGCGCGCAAGGCAAATATCTCGAACTGCACCATGCCCTGATGTCCCACCGGGGGCAATTCGACCCAATATCGCTAATTGAAATCGCCCGCGGGCTCGGCCTCGACATCGACCGGCTGGGTGCGGATATGCAAAAACCGTGGGTGGGGGCCATGATCAAGGAAGTCCGGTCCCTTGCCGACCGGCTGGCCATCACCGGAACCCCCGCCTTGGTCATCGGCGATGAGTTGGTACCGGGCTATACCGACCTTGTCACCCTGAAGACGCTGGTCCTCGAGGCCCGTCGGAAATGCGCGACCTGCTAGAGCACTACGCCCGCCAAAGTTTCCCCGCCCCCGGTCGAACTCGAACCGCATCTTTGGCCATCGAATCCGCGCCTTTGTGACAAAGGCGCCGGGGAACCTGCGGGTACCGTAATTCTGCGGCGGCGGCGGCCGTTAATCCCTGGGAAACCAAAGTATGAGAAACCATGGAACTGCAACGGGGAAAAAGAAGACCGGCGAATTATTTGGATTTTGGTTCCATGACGAAGACACCACCAGAACCGGGCATCGGCGAAGCGGCCGGAGACCGGGACCAGGATATCCGCCAGCGGGTCGCCGGGACCAACATCAACGTGGAAACGATGTTGGCGACCGACTATCTCAACCACTTCAACGAAGTGGTGATGTTGTTCGAGATGATGCCCCAAATGCCCGGCTGCTTCGACGAGCTCAACGCTTGGCGGCCCAAATCCTACAAGGAGCATTTCAAAGACTCGGTTTTTTCGGGCCGTGAACTCGCCATCGAAGCCTATGACCACGCGCCCATAAAATACCAGGCGCCATTCGAGACCATCATCGGCTGCCTGGTAAACGACCTTCTAAGCGCCATCGGCGAGGTCGAGGCCGCCCTAGATGGTGGGGTCGAGGGCCAGCTTTCGGCGGTCGTGGACGCGGCCTTGCCGAGCATCAAGTCGCATCTGGACATGGCGAGTTCGATTATCAATGGCGTGGGGGTGACCATGGATCAATCGGAAATCGACAAAATTCTGGAATCTTAAGACCACGGGTCAACGCTTTGCACCGGTTGGTGACGCGCCCTACGTGACGGCGTGGTCCGGCCCGGTTTTAGCCGCCCCGGACGGCCGCGATAGCGGTCCGGAAACGCTCGATGATCTGATCCTGGAGATCGGCTTCCAGATAGGGGTGCATGGGCAGGCTCAGCACCGTCCGCGCCAGCTTTTCGGATACCGGTAGGCCACCATGGGCCCTGGGGTAGCCGGTATAGGGCGCGTGGTGGTGCAAGGCGGTGTGATAGTAGATCGCGGTGGGGATGCGGTCCTTTTCCAGCACCTCGCGGACCTGGTCCCGTTCGGTCCGCTTCAGGCGCACCGTGTATTGGGCCCAGGCCGATGTGCGGCCGGGCGCGATGGAGGGGACATCGACCAAGTCTCCGAGCCCTTTGGCGTAACGCGCGGCGATGCGGTCGCGGTTTTTCAGCTCGTCGCCGAGAATCGTAAGCTTTTCCAGCAGGATCGCCGCCTGTACGGTATCCAGGCGGCCGTTCATGCCGATTCGCACATGGGTCATGCGGTCGTCGCCCTGGCCGTGCTGCCGACGCGAGCGCACCTCGGTGGCGATTTCCTCCGAATCGGTGAAAATCGCGCCGCCGTCGCCGTAACAGCCGAGCGGCTTGGAGGGGAAGAAGCTGGTGGTGGTGAGCTTGGTCAGTTGCCCCACATTCCTGCCCTGCAGGCTTGCCCCGAAACTTTGGGCGGCATCGGCCATCAGCCACAGCCCGTGGGCGGTCGCGATCTTTTGCAGGGCCGGATAATCGGCGGGCTGCCCGAACAGGTCGATGACGATGGCGCCGCGCGGGGTGAGGCCGTGCTCCTCGGCCATCTGGATGCCGCGCACCAGGCTATCGGGATCGATATTGAAGGTGTCTTCCACGACGTCCACGAGAACGGGGATGCAGCCAAGGCGCGCGATCACTTCGGCGGGTGAGACGAAAGTAAAGGCCGGCACGAACACCGCATCCCGGTATTTCGCACCGAGCGCCGACAACCCCAGCGACAGCGCCGTTGTCCCCGAGGCGCAAGAAATCGTGTATCGGGCGCCGCACCACGCACTGAGTCGGTCCTCCAGTTCATCGATCTCCGGTCCCGCGACAAAACGACCATGATTAAGCACCCGGGCGATGGCGTCTTCGATGCGTTTGCCGAGCCGCCTTCGTTGGGCTTGCAAATCAATGAACGGAATATGCTGATCGTCCGCCGGGGCCGTGGACAGGAGGTTGGCGGTCGCCATGCCGGCCCTGAGAGGGGTTACGTTATCGGGAGTAATTCGGGCCATAAAAATCGCCTATGGGTAATGGTCATTTTGATTCAGCCGCAACGCGGCCTTACCGGCACGTCCTGACGTACCGGAATTGCCTTTGAGTTTCAGGTGCTTCCCAGAATCTTCCCCCCAGTTGGATCATGTCTCTAAGTTGTCATGGGCGGTCCTGTCAAGAACTACCAAGTCTCCGGAATCCAAAGATTCCTGCGCCGCGCCCAGCACGCGAACCACTCGGAGCGCCTCGGGAGCGCTGCTGGGGGGCGCCGCGCCACCGCCAACGGCATCCAGAAACGCCTGGATTTCAAGGCGCAGAGGCTCTTCTGGCTGCAGCGGCCGGGGCTCCAGGATAGGGGCTGCGGCGCCCGGGCCAGATTCGCCCAGTCCCGGCCTGATGAGGGAAACCTTTTCCTCCCAGCCCTTGCTGTCTTCGAAAATTCCAAAGGCCTTGGTGCCGGCAACGGTAAACTGATGCAGCTTCACGGGGTGAAGGGCGGAAAGCGCGATATCCGCGCTGGTGCCGTCTTCGAAGGTGAGAGCCAAGTTGACTTGCTGTGGTGGGGC
>JAPUGG010000130.1 GCA_027292975.1 Alphaproteobacteria bacterium
CACCACCTTGACCTTGGCCCAGCGCGAAGGCCGCTCGCTCTGCTGATAGCGTTGGAGGTAGCTGTGGAACAATTTGTAATGGCGGAATTCGTCACCGGCGATGCGCCCGCAGATGGCCTTGAGCACCGGCTCATTCACGGCGTCGCGAAGGGCTGAGTAATAAGAGGAAGTGCCCACCTCCACCACGCAACGCGCGACCAACTCCCCCGACCGGCTGCCGCGCACCGATGAGACGCGGTCGACGGCAATCCGATAGCCCCGCTTGAAGGTCTCGAACCGCGCCGAAAAATCGAAATCCGGATCCGCCATCTCGGCCCAGCGGCCGAGAACGTCACCATGCTGGACCTCTTCGCGGGCCCAGTGGCGGGCGGCCTTCTGGAAGGCCGCGTCATCGGCAAAGACGTTGCACAGATAGGTGGCGTAATCGGCCGAATTCTTTTCCACCATGGCGGCCGCCTTGATCAGCTTGACGATATCCGGGTCGACCCGCGCGGGGTCGAATGATTCCCAGGGGATATCTTCGGGCGCCCAATGGGCCATGGTGCAGTCCTCGTGATGGGCGCCCCCCTCGGGGGAATTGCCAAGGCGATTATATCAAGATGCGGGCCCGAAATGCCAATGCCTTGGCTGTGCCGTCCGCCAAGCGGCGATCATTCCTCCTGGGCGGCGGCGAGCAACGCCTCGGCGACGCGCAGTTCGCGGACCCGGGCGCGGCGCGCGGGCGCATCGATGTCCTCGGGGTTGTCCACGGCCGTGCGGGCCGCAGCCAGCCGTTCCCCGGCCTGGGCACCATCGATATCCTCCACCGGTCGGGCCTCCTCGGCCAGCACGGTGCAGCGTTCCGGGGTGACCTCGGCAAAACCGCCGGCAACGAAGATACGGCGTATAACCTTGCCGTCCCCATGGATATCGATGACCCCGGGACGGACCTGGGCAATCACCGGCGCGTGTCCGGGCAGCACCCCGAAATCACCCTCAACTCCCGGCACCACCACCATTTCGACGGGCTCCGATACCAACAGCCTGGCCGGCGAGACCAGCTCGAATTCGACCCACTCGGCCATGGCTTGCCCGCTCCCCCCGGTCAGGCGGCCTCGGCCGCCATTTTCTTCGCCTTCTCGACCGCATCCTCGATGGTGCCGACCATGTAGAAGGCGGATTCGGGCAGATCGTCATATTGCCCTTCGACGATGCCCTTGAAGCCGGAAATGGTATCCGACAGCCCCACAAGAACACCCGGCAAGCCGGTAAACACCTCGGCCACGAAAAACGGCTGGGACAGGAAACGTTGGATCTTCCGCGCCCTGGCCACGGTGACCTTGTCCTCCTCGGACAGCTCGTCCATGCCGAGGATGGCGATGATGTCTTGGAGCGACTTATAAGTTTGCAGCACCCGCTGGACGTCGCGCGCGATGAGGTAGTGTTCCTCGCCGATCACCCTGGGATCGAGCATGCGCGAGGTCGAATCGAGGGGATCTACCGCCGGGTAGATGCCGAGCTCGGCGATCTGGCGGCTGAGCACCGTGGTCGCGTCCAGATGCGCGAACGAGGTCGCCGGCGCCGGGTCGGTCAAGTCGTCGGCGGGCACGTAGATCGCCTGCACCGAAGTGATGGAACCCTTGTTGGTGCTGGTGATCCGCTCCTGCAGGTTGCCCATGTCGGTGGCCAGGGTCGGCTGATACCCCACCGCCGAGGGAATCCGCCCGAGGAGGGCGGAAACCTCGGAGCCCGCCTGGGTGAAACGGAAGATATTGTCGATGAACAACAGCACGTCCTGGCCTTCCTCGTCGCGGAAATATTCCGCCAGGGTCACCCCGGTGAGCCCCACCCGGGCCCGGGCGCCCGGCGGTTCGTTCATCTGCCCGTAGACCAGCGCCGCCTTGGATTCGCCTTCGAGATTGATGACGCCGGAGCCGATCATCTCGTTATAGAGGTCGTTGCCTTCCCGGGTCCTCTCGCCGACCCCGGCGAACACCGAATAGCCGCCATGGGCCTTGGCGATATTGTTGATAAGCTCCATGATGATAACCGTCTTGCCGACCCCGGCGCCGCCGAACAGGCCGATCTTGCCGCCCTTGGCGTAGGGCGCCAGCAGGTCGACGACCTTGATCCCGGTCACCAGAATTTCCGCTTCGGTCGATTGATCCACGAAGTTCGGGGCCGGACGGTGGATCGGAAGCCGCTTGTCGGTCTCCAGGGGGCCGCGCTCGTCGATGGGCTCGCCGATGACATTGATGATCCGCCCGAGCGTCTCGGGACCGACCGGCACCGTGATCGGCCCGCCGGTATCGACCACCTCCAGGCCGCGCACCAGGCCCTCGGTGGAATCCATGGCGATGGTCCTAACGGTGGATTGGCCCAGATGCTGCGCCACCTCCAGCACCAGGCGCTTGCCGTGATTTTGGCATTCGATGGCGTTCAGGATCGGTGGCAGTTCGCCGTCGAACCGCACGTCGACGACGGCAGAGATGATCTGGGAAATCCGTCCTACGTTCTTCTTTGCCATTGGGTTCTCCTGATGGCGTGGTCGGCCGACCGGGCGCTATACGGGGCGCTATATGGCCTCGGCCCCCGACACGATTTCGATCATTTCCGTCGTGATGGCGGCCTGGCGCGTGCGGTTGTAGTGGAGCTCCAGGCGGTCGATCACTTCGCCCGCGTTTCGGGTGGCGCTGTCCATGGCGGCCATGCGCGCGCCGTGTTCGCCGGCATAGCTTTCCAGCATGGCCCGGTACATCTGGACGCCGAGGTTGCGGGGCAGCAGGTCGGCCAAAATGGTTTCCTCGTCGGGCTCGAACTCATAGATGGCGGCCAGCCTATTTTCCCGCTTCTGCCCAACTTCGTTGTCCCATTCCTCGGTCTTCATGACCGGGAAGGGAATCAGCTGCTGCACCGTGAATTCCTGGGAAATGGCCGATTTGAAGCGGTTGTAGATCAGCGTACAGACATCGAAATCGCCGTCCGCGAACATCTTGGCGAGACGCTCGGCGATGTCATTGGCATCCTCGAAGTAGACCTGGCGCCGGGTCAGCCCCTCGACGGTGTCGACGATGATCCCCGCGAAGTCCCGCTTGAGCCCGTCGCGGCCCTTGCGGCCGAGGCACAGGATCTTGACCTCCTTGCCGTCCAACCTCAACCGGTTGATCCGCGCCCGGGCGCCGCGCACCACCTGTGCGTTGAAGCCGCCGCACAGGCCCCGGTCGGAGGTGACCACGACCAACAGCTGGTTGTGGTCCCCATTGGTCCCGGTCAGCAGTGGAGGGGCGCCCGCGGCATCGCCCATGGAGGCGACGAGAGAGCCTAGCATCCGCTCCATGTGCTCGGCATAGGGCCTGGCGGCTTCGGCCTGTTCCTGGGCCCGCCTGAGCTTCGAGGCGGCGACCATTTTCATGGCCGCGGTGATTTTCTGCGTGGATTTCACGCTGGTGATGCGAAGGCGAAGGTCCTTGAGATTTGGCATCGGGCTTCAGTTGTCCTTGGCCAGAAAAATGTGAGGCCGAAAAATTCTAGGCGAATGCCCGCCCGTATTCATCGAAAGCGGCGGTGAGCGCGTCCTCCACCTCCGACGTTATCTCGCCGGTCTCGCGGATCGCGGCGAGAAGATCGGCGTGCTTTTCCTTGAGGCTCGTTAGCGCGCCTTTCTCGAACCGGGCGACGTCGGCGATATCGACCCCGTCGAGATAGCCGCGAACGCCGATAAACAGGCTGACCACCTGCTCTTCCACCGGAATCGGCGCATATTGGGGCTGTTTTAGGAGCTCCGTCAGGCGCGCCCCCCGGGCCAGGAGCCTCTGGGTCGAGGCGTCCAGGTCGGAGGCGAATTGGGCGAAGGCTTCCATTTCGCGGTATTGGGCCAGTTCCAGCTTGATGGAACCCGCGACCTGCTTCATGGCCTTCACCTGGGCGGCCGAACCCACCCGGCTCACCGATAGGCCCACATTCACCGCCGGCCGGATGCCTTTGTAGAACAGCTCGGTTTCCAGGAAAATCTGCCCGTCGGTGATGGAAATAACGTTGGTCGGGATATAGGCGGCCACGTCGCCGGCCTGGGTCTCGATCACCGGCAGCGCCGTCAGCGAGCCCGCGCCCTGGTCGGCATTCATCTTTGCGGCGCGTTCGAGTAACCGGGAATGGAGATAGAAAACGTCGCCGGGGAAGGCTTCGCGGCCCGGCGGGCGGCGCAGCAGCAGCGACATCTGGCGATAGGCGACGGCGTGTTTGGAAAGATCGTCATAGACGATCAACGCATGCATGGAATTGTCGCGGAAATATTCGCCCATGGTACAGGCCGAATAGGGCGCCAGGAACTGCAGCGGCGCCGGCTCCGACGCGGTTGCCGCGACGACGATGCAGTATTCCATGGCGCCCTGCTCTTCCAGGATTTTGACGATCTGGGCCACGGTCGAACGCTTTTGCCCGATCGCCACGTAGATGCAATAAAGTTTCTTCGATTCGTCGTCGCCCTGGTTCAGGCCGCGCTGGTTGATGAAGGTGTCTATGGCGATCGCCGTCTTGCCGGTCTGGCGGTCGCCGATGATCAGCTCACGCTGGCCCCGGCCGATGGGGATCAGGCTGTCGATGGCCTTGAGACCGGTCTGCATGGGCTCATGGACCGACTGGCGCGGGATGATACCCGGTGCCTTGACCTCGACCCGGGCGCGCTCGGTGCCCTCGATGGGCCCCTTGCCGTCGATGGGGTTGCCCAAGGCGTCGACCACCCGGCCAAGCAGCCCCTTGCCCACCGGCACGTCGACGATTGATCCCGTCCGCTTGACGGTGTCGCCTTCCTTGATGGTGCGGTCGTCGCCGAAGATGACGACGCCCACATTGTCTTCCTCGAGGTTGAGCGCCATGGCCTTGATGCCGCCCGCGAATTCAACCAATTCGCCGGCCTGGACCTGATCGAGGCCGTAAATGCGGGCGATGCCGTCGCCGACCGAAAGCACCTGGCCAACCTCGGCAACCTCCGCTTCGGTGCCGAAATTGGCGATTTGTTGCTTGAGAATCGCGGAGATTTCCGCCGGCCGGATGTCCATCAACCGATCCCTTTCATGGCAAGCCTGAGTTTCTGAAGTTTGGTGGCCAGCGACCAATCGATCATCTTAGAACCGACGCGCACGACCATGCCGCCCATGAGCGCCGGATCGACCCGCGTTTCAAGCGCCACCTTGGCGCCGAGCGATTCCGTGAGCGCCTTGGTCAGCGCATCCAAATGTTTGCGTTTCATGGCTTGGGCGGAGGTCACCTCGGCGGTCACTTCTCCGCGGCGCACGGCCAATAGCGAGAGGAAAGCCGCCACGATGGAACCGAGCGCGCCGAGCCTGCGGTTCTGTGCCAGAAGCCCCACGAACTTGACCGTGAGCGAGCAGAACCCGGCCTTGTCTGCGACCGCGGTCACCGCCGCGACCTGCTCACCCCGGGTCAGCACCGGCGAGGAGACCAGGCGCGCGAAATCGTCGCTTGTCTCCAACATGGAACCGAGCGTCCGCAGGTCGCCGGCGACCGCGTCGAGCACCTTGGCGGATTCGGCGGCGGAATCGGCGGTGGAATCGGCTAATTCGTAAAGAGCGCTGGCGTAACGCCCGGCGACGCCGCCCACGTCTTTGGACTGGGATGGCACTCGGATAAGCTCCCGAACCCTAGATTGAGGCCTGGCCCACCGGGCCTCGCCTGAAAGCGGGGAACAACCGTCCCCGCCGCCCCTCCCGAGGCGCGCTTTTGGTACCACACGTCGAACCCCGTTGCAACCGGTGATGGGACGCCGGAAGCGTTTCGATTTACCATTTTATATCAATAAGTTAGTGATGGGCTCACAGGAAGCTCACGGGATCCACATCGACCTGGATACGAACCGCCTTGCCGGGCCGGACCCGCGCCAACCAGTGGCGCAGGATGGGCTGGAGGGCGCGATTGCGCGCGCCCTTGACCAGGAAGCGGCGGCGATGGCGGCCGCGTAGCAGGGAAAGCGCCGCCGGCGCGGGGCCAAGGACCTCGAGACCGGGCGCGTTCGGCCGCACCCGGCCCAGCGCCCGGGCGGTGGCGTCGACCTCGCCCTCCCGGGGGCCCGACACGATCACCGCGGCGAGACGCCCGAAGGGCGGCATGTGGGCGGCTTTCCGCTCCGCCTTTTCGGCACGGATGAAGGCCTCGCGGTCGCCCGAGGCCAGCGCCGCCATGACCGGATGTTCCGGCATGTAGGTCTGCACCAGCACCCGCCCGGGCAACTCCGCGCGCCCGGCTCGCCCGGCCACCTGGGTCAACAGCTGGTGGGTGTGTTCCGATGCCCGAAGGTCTGCGCCGGAGAGGCCGAGATCGGCGTCCACCACGCCGACCAGGGTGAGGCGCGGAAAATGATAGCCCTTGGCGATGATCTGGGTGCCGATCAGGATGTCCACCGCACCCGAAGTCACCGCCGCGACGATGTCGCCGAAGGATTGCGGTCCGGCCAGGGTGTCGGAAGCCATGATGCATTGGCGGGCCTCGGGGAACAGGGCCGAGACCTCTTCGGCGATGCGCTCGACACCCGGTCCGCAGGCGGCCAAACTGGCCTCGGCCTGGCAATCGGGACAACTTGACGGCGGGCGGAGCGCGTAACCGCAATGGTGGCAGGTGAGACGCCCGGAAGCGCGGTGCTCCACCAGCCAAGCGGAGCAATTTGGACATTCCAGTCGATGGCCGCAGGCGCGGCACAGGGTCAGCGGCGCATAGCCCCGGCGGTTGAGGAACAACAGCGCCTGTTGGCCGGCCTCAAGGGTTTCGGCCAAGGCCTCGGCGAGCGGCGGCGACAACCAGCGCCCCGATGGCGGCGGTGCGGCGCGCAGGTCCACCAGGCCCACCTCGGGAAGGGTGGCGCTGCCGATCCGCTCCCCCAGGCGAAGCGCCGCGTAGCGGCCCCTCTCGACATTGACCACGGTCTCCAGGGACGGCGTCGCCGAGGCCAGCACCACCGGCAGCGCGCCGAGATGCCCGCGCACCACGCCCATGTCCCGGGCGCTGTAGAAGACCCCGTCTTCCTGCTTATACGACCCGTCGTGCTCTTCATCGATGACGATCAGGCCGAGCGCCGCATAGGGCAGGAACAGGGCCGAACGCGCCCCCACCACCACCGGGGCACGGTCCTCCGCGACCGCACGCCAGGTGCGCCGGCGGCGCGCGGCGCCCAGTTCCGAGTGCCACAATGCCGGGGCGCAGCCGAAGCGGGCGGCAAACCGTTCCAACCATTGCGCCGAAAGGGCGATCTCGGGCAACAGGACCAGGGCCTGGCGGCCCCGGCGCAGGGTCTCGGCAATGGCTTCGAAATACACCTCGGTCTTGCCCGAGCCGGTCACCCCGTCGAGAAGGGTGACCGAAAACTTCTCCGCCCGCACGGCTGCGAGCAGCTTTGCCGCCGCCGCCGCCTGGGCCGGGGTCAACGCCGGACCGGCGCGGTCGGGATCGGGCGCGGCGAAAGGCGAGGGCGGGGCGAGGGCATGGACGGCTAAGGCGCCGGCCGCCTCGAGCCCCTTGATCACGCTCGCGCCGGCGCCGGTCTCGGCGCGGATATCGGCGGGCGTCCTGGGTGGGCCGGCCGCCAACAGCTCGAGGACCTTGTTGCGCTGGGCGGTGATTCTGAACCCCTCGGGTCGCGGCCAGCCGGGGACCCCGAGATAGGCGCTCACCCCGGCTTCGGGGGCGAGCGCCTTGGGCACGCTCATGGCCATCTTCAGGACCGCGCCGGGCGGCGCCAGGGTATAGCCCGCGACCCAGTCGATGAAGCGCCGCATGACCGCGCCCAAGGGCGGGGCGTCGAGGATTTCGAGCACGTCCCTGAGCCGCGCCTCGTCGATGCCGTCGCCATCCGCGCCGGATTCCCGGTCCCAGACCACGCCGAGCCGCTCTGCGCTGCCCAGCGGCACCCGGACGAAGGCGCCCGGACCCAAGCCCGGCCCCGGGACGGCCCGGTAATCGAGCGGCCCGGGCAACCCCAGGGGCAACAACACGCGCACCCGTTCCACCCCGGGGTCGGGGACCGCATCGGAACTGGTATGGCCATTGGGCATGGGCTACACTTTAACGACCGGGCGGCGGCGGCGCCAAGGGAACCCGCCGGGTGCCCGCCGATGCCATGCAACACTTGGAACCGGACATGAAATTTTTCATCGATACCGCCGACCTTGATGAAATCCGCGACCTAGCCACCACCGGGCTGATCGACGGCGTCACCACCAATCCCTCGCTGGTCGCCAAGTCCGGCCGCAAGTTCGAGGACATCATCGCCGAAATCTGCGAGATTCTGCCGGGACCGGTATCGGCCGAGGTGACGGCGACGGATACCGCCACCATGATGAGCGAAGGGCGCAAACTGGCCAAGATCGCGCCCAACGTCACCATCAAGGTGCCGCTCACCCCCGATGGGCTCAAGGCTTGCAAGATGCTCAGCGAGGAAGGCACGCCGGTCAACGTGACGCTGTGCTTTTCGGCCGGCCAAGCGATCCTCGCCGCCAAGGCGGGCGCGACCTTCGTCTCGCCGTTCATCGGCCGGCTCGACGATATCGGCCTTAGGGGCATGGACTTGATCGACGAGATCTGCACCATTTTCCGCGCCCAACCCGCCTTCAAGACCGAGATCCTGGTGGCGTCCATCCGTTCGGTGGGCCACGTCATCGAAGCGGCCAAGCTGGGCGCCCATGTGGTGACCATCCCGCCCAGCGTGCTGCGCGCGCTCTATATTCATCCGCTCACCGACAAGGGGCTGGCCGCCTTCCTCGCCGATTGGGAGACCACCGGACAGTCCATTCTCGACGACAAGGACAGCCGAAGCTCGGCGGCGGCCGAATGACCGAGGTCGGCAAGAAAAGCGCCCCAACGGCGCCCAAGAAGACCGTCGCCCAGGCCCCCGCGGCGGCGGATATCGGCGCCTTCCTTAGCGCCAATCCCGGCTTCATCAAGGATCACCCGGAAATCCTCGACGGCCTCGCCCCCGACCTCCGGGAGCTCGGGACCGGAATCGTCGACATCCAGTCTATCCTGATCCAGCGCCTGCGCACCGACAACCACCGGCTCCAGGACCTGCATGACGATATCTTGGCCACCGGGCGCGCCAACCTGACCCGCCAAGGCCGCATCCACGGCGCGGTGCTGAGCCTGCTCGAGGCGCGCTCCTTCCGGGAATTGATGGAGGTCACCACCACCGATCTCGCCGTCAAGCTCGATGTCGACGTCATCGTCCTTGGGGTGGAGAACGAGAACGGCATCGCCGAACGCTCGGTGTCGGGCATCCGCCTTATAGAGCCGGGCTCCGTGGAGAGGCTCATGGGCCCCGGCCGGGACGTGGTTCTCCACGCCGATATCAAGGGCGACAGGATTCTCTACGGCTCGGCTACCGGATTGGTGGCGTCGGAAGCGTTGCTGCGCCTCCACGCCAGCCGCGAAGCGCCCACCGGCATCCTGGCCCTCGGCGCCCGCCACCGCCACCGCTTCGACCCCGACCAGGGCGCGGAGCTGCTCGGCTTCCTCGGCAAGGTGCTGGAGCTTTGCATCCGCACATGGCTGGGCCTGCCCCGATCATAGGCCTGCCGGGGCGCCTGCCCCTTGATGCGGCGCTCGAGGCCGCCATCGGAAACTGGGGCGCCTGGCTCGCCCATGAACGCAGGCTGTCCCCCCACACACTGGCCGCCTACGGCCGCGATCTCGTCGATTTCCTCGAGTTTCTCACCATGCACGTGGGCGGGCCGCTGACCCTGGCGACCCTCGACGATCTGACGACCGCCGACTTCCGCGCCTGGCTTTCGGCGCGCTTCGGGCGTGGCCTTGCGCGAAGCTCGACGGCCCGGGCGTTGTCCACCCTGCGCGGCTTCTTCCGCCGGCTGGAACGCCAGGACCTGGTGCACAATGTCGCGCTCGCCCACCTGCGCTCGCCCAAGGTGCCCCACGCGGTGCCCAAGGCGCTGAGCGAGAGCGAAGCCCTTGCCGTCATCGCCGCCGCCGGGACCCGGGCCAGGGAACCCTGGGTGGCCAAGCGCGATACCGCCATCCTCACCCTTCTCTACGGTGCCGGCTTGCGTATCGGCGAGGCGTTGGGGCTCGACCGCGGCGATGCCCCGGCGGGCACCGCCATGCGCATCACCGGCAAGGGCGGCAAGGAACGCCTGGTGCCGTTATTGGAAGTGGTGACCGACGCCATCGCCGATTATCTCGACGCCTGCCCCCACCCGCTCGCCGCCCATGATCCGTTGTTCGTGGGGGTGCGGGGAAAGCGCCTGCAACCGGGCCAGGTGCAGGCTTTGGTACGGGACCTGCGGCGGGCGCTAAGGCTGCCCGAGACGGCGACGCCCCACGCGCTTAGGCATTCCTTCGCCACCCACCTGTTGGCCGGCGGCGGCGACCTGCGCACCATCCAGGAGCTTCTCGGCCACGCCTCGCTCACCACCACCCAGCGTTACACCGAGGTGGACATGCAGCGCCTTGCCGAGGTTTACCGCGCCGCCCACCCCCGCGCGCGGCTAGGACGGCGTTAGATCAGCCTTTGCCGGGCTATTTGTTTCGGAAAATGTCGAAGATTTTGCCCTTGGCGAAGGCGGTGGCGCGCGCCTCGGCCGCCTGGAAGGCGGCGGCGTATTTGGGATAGCGCCTCTTCAGCCGCATCTTGAGAAGCCGGAAGCGCGGCTGGGCCCTGGCCAGCAGGATCAGCCCCACCAAAAGGAACAGTATTCCCTGGAGGATCGGCAGGAACAGGCCGAGGATCCCCAACACCAGGAAGACCCAACCGCCCACCACCAAGAGCTTGCGCTTACGGGCAGGGGTCATGGCGCGCGAACCCGGGAAGTGCTTTAGACGTGGATGGCGCGGCCGGCCACCGCCAGCGCCGCTTCCTTGACCGCCTCGTTGAGGGTGGGGTGGGCGTGGCAGGTGCGCGCCACGTCTTCCGCGGAGGCCCCGAATTCCATGGCCAGGGCCATTTCGGCGATCAGGGTGCCGGCATCGGGGCCGACGATATGGACGCCCAACACCCGGTCGGTCTTGGCGTCGGCCAGGATCTTGACGAAGCCGTCGGTCTGGCCCACGGCGCGGCCCCGGGAATTGGCCAAGAAGGGGAACTTGCCGACGGCGTAGGCGATGCCCGCGGCCTTCAATTCCTCTTCGGTCTTGCCGACGGCGGCGGCCTCGGGCGCGGTATAGACGACGCCGGGGATGGCGTCGTAATTGACATGGATCGCCTGGCCGGCCATGGCTTCCACCGCGGCGACGCCTTCCTCTTCCGCCTTATGGGCCAGCATCGGCCCATCGATCACGTCGCCGATGGCGTAGATGCCGGGCACGTTGGTCTGGAAACTCTTGTCGGTCTTGACCCGGCCGCGTACGTCCATCTCCACGCCCGCCTGTTTGAGTCCGAGCCCGTTGGTATAGGGCACCCGGCCGATGGCCACTAAAACGGTGTCGCATTTGATCTCCTGGCGGTCGCCGCCAGCGGTCTCGCCACTTTGGGCCGGGGCAACGGTCAAGCTCACCCCGCGGTTGGTGGTCTTGGCCGCGAGCACCTTGGTGGAGAGGCGGAATTCCATGCCCTGGGCGGTGAGCAGCCGCTGCATCTGCTTGGCCGCCTCGCCGTCCATCCCCGCCAAGATGGTGTCGAGAAACTCCACCACCGTCACCTTGGCGCCCAACCGGCACCACACCGAGCCCAGCTCCAAGCCGATATAGCCGCCGCCCACCACCACCAGGTGCTTGGGCACCTTGGCCAGGCAGAGCGCGCCGGTGGACGACACGATACGGTTTTCGTCGATCTCCACGCCGGGCAGCCGGGCGACGCCGGAACCGGTGGCGATGAGGATGTGTTTGGCCGCGTAAGCGGTGGCCTTTGCGTCGGCGGGCGTGACCTTGACTTCCCCTGGCGCGGCAATAGCGCCCTTGCCCTTGAGCCAGGTGACCTTGTTCTTCTTGAACAGAAATTCGATTCCCTGGGTGAGATCGCCCACCACCTTGTCCTTGTGGGCGAGCATGGCGGCGATGTCGAGCTTGACGCCGGTGGCCTTGATCCCGTGGGCGCCGAGGCCCGAGCGGGCTTGGCTGTAGAGCTCCGAGGAATGCAACAGCGCCTTGGACGGGATGCATCCCACGTTCAAGCAGGTGCCGCCCAGCGCCGCGCCGGAATCCACGCAGGCGGTCTTGAATCCGAGCTGGGCGCCGCGGATGGCGGCGACATAGCCGCCGGGCCCGGCGCCGATGACCATGAGGTCGAAACCGTTGTCGCTGGCCGCCATGTCAGACGTCCAACAGGATGCGGTCGGGCGCCTCGATGCACTCCTTGACCCGCACCAAGAAGGTCACCGCGCCGCGCCCATCGACCATGCGGTGGTCGTATGTAAGCGCCAGATTCATCATCGGCCGCACCACCACCTGGTCGCCCATCGCCACCGGCCGCTTGGTGATGGAATGCATGCCGAGGATGCCCGATTGGGGCGGATTGAGGATCGGCGTGGACAACAGCGAGCCGTAGATTCCGCCATTGGTGATGGTGAAGGTGCCGCCGGTGAGGTCGTCGATAGCGAGCTTGCCCACCCGCGCGCGTTGGGCGAGGTCGACGATTTCCGCCTCGATCTCGGCGAAGCCCTTTGCGTCGGCGTCGCGCACCACGGGCACCACCAGCCCTTGCTCGGTGCTGACGGCGACGCCGATGTCGTAGTGGTTCTTATAGATGATGTCCTCGCCGTCGATTTCGGCATTGACCTCGGGAATTTCCCTGAGCGCGACGACTGAGGCCTTCACGAAGAACGACATGAAACCGAGCTTGACGCCGTGTTTCTTGACGAAGGCGTCCTGGACCCGGGTCCTGGTCTCGATCACCGCGCTCATATCCGCCTCGTTGAAGGTGGTGAGCATGGCGGCGGTGTTCTGGGCCTCCTTGAGGCGCTCGGCGATGCGCCGGCGCAACCGGGTCATCTTGACGCGTTCCTCGCGCGCGCCGACCTCTGGCGATGCCGCGACCGGGGGGGCCGGTGCGGGCGCGGGGCCCGGCGCGCTTCGCTTCTCGAGAAACGCCAGCACGTCGCCCTTGACCAGCCGGCCGCCCTTGCCGGTGGCCGGGATCAACGCGGCATCCAGGCGGTTTTCTTCGACCAGCTTGCGCACGGCGGGCGCCAGCGCCATGGCGGCCGGGGCCGCCGCCTTGGGCGGTGCGGCCGGCGCGGGGGCAGGCGTGGCGGGGGGGGCCGCGCCCTTGGGCGGGGCGGCCGCCGCGTCCGGCGCGGCCCCCGGCGTCGAAGCCTTGACCGCGGGCGCGGCCCCTTCCTCGATGGACCCCAGAAGCCCGCCCACTTCAACATCGGTGCCGGCATCGGCGGCGATCGCGGCGAGCACGCCGGCGACTTGCGCGTTGACCTCGACGGCGACCTTGTCGGTTTCAAGCTCCACCAGCGGCTCGTCCAATTCCACCGCGTCGCCGGGGGACTTGAACCACTTGGCGACGGTCGCCTCGGTCACGGATTCGCCAAGCGCGGGAACGACGATCTCAACACTCATCTAAGTCACCTTGGTCTTGGCGCGGGGGGTCTTGGCCTTGGCCGGCGCCTTCTTCGCGGTTTTGGCGGGAGCCCGCGCCCCGGCGCGGGCGGGTGCGCGTCCGGCCTCGCCATGGATGGTCAGGGCTTCATCGACCAGGGCCGCCTGTTCGCGGTTATGGCGGCTGAGCAGCCCGGTCGCCACAGACGCCGCTTCGGCGCGGCCGACATAACGGGGGCGCCCGTGCTTGGCGCCGATCTCGCCGAGCACCTCTTCGATCCTTGGGTCGACGAAGCTCCAGGCGCCCATATTTTTCGGTTCTTCCTGGCACCACACCATTTCGGCGCCGGGAAACCGGCCGAGCTCCTCGGTGAGCGCCTTGCGGGGGAACGGATAAAGCTGCTCGAGCCTCAGGAAGTAGATGTCGTTCACACCGGCCTCGGCGCGGCCCTGGAAAAGGTCGTAGTAGACCTTGCCGGTGCACAGCACCACCCGTTTTATGCCGATGTCGGAACAAAGCTCGCCGCTGAGTTGGGCGTCGTCCCACAGGGCGCGGTGAAACGACGATCCCGACCCCATCTCGGAGAG
>JAPUGG010000131.1 GCA_027292975.1 Alphaproteobacteria bacterium
GCGTTCCGGCCGAGACGCTGGCGCGGCGCGTTATTGCCCGCTCGAGCCGAGGTATCCTTTGAGATTCTAGAGGCAAGGAAGCGGCCGGTCAGTGCCGTTGCCGATTTCACTGAAATCCGCGACGTGACGCAGGTGACCGTCAAGGAAACGAAAGATCACACCTTGACCCTCCTGTTCGATGCAGAACACAACCTCGAAGAGCGGATTATAAGAGAACAGTTTCTCCCGTAATCAGCCGGACAGCGAGATGCCCCCGAAGCCCAGCCGGAATCCGGATGCCCGATCGCTTCTTGAAGAACTGGTCGGTTTCGACACCGTGAGCAGCAACTCGAATCTTGCGCTGATCGAATTCATCAGCGCGTACCTTTGCCGCTTTGGGATTCAAGGCACTTTGATTAGGAACGAGACGGGCACCAAGGCGGATCTTCTCGCCACTATCGGCCCATCGGATACCGGCGGGCTCATGCTGGCGGGACATACGGACGTGGTTCCGGTCGAAAATCAAAACTGGGCGACCGACCCCTTCCAGCTCAATGAACGCGAGGGCCGCCTTTATGGGCGCGGCACCTGTGACATGAAGGGTTTCGTCGCCGTGGTTTTGGCGGCCGTCCCGGAGCTCGCAAATACACGATTGCGGCGGCCTATCCATCTGGCGTTCACCTATGATGAGGAAACAGGATGCTTCGGAGGCCGAGCCCTGGCCCGGCACTTGGAACAGTTGAAGATTCGCCCCGTACGGTGTGTGGTCGGTGAACCCACCGGCATGGCCGTGGTCAACGGTCACAAGGGAAAGCTGTCCGTCGACTGCCACGTGCGCGGCGTCGAAGGCCACAGCGCCTACATCGACAAGGGGGTCAACGCGGTTGAGATTGCTGCGGAAATCGTCGCCCACCTTCGTGCGACGCAAAAAAATTTGCGAAGGGAAGGACCGTTTGATAGCCGTTTTGATCCGCCATTCACGACCATTCATACGGGCCAAATGCAGGGGGGAATCGCGCGAAACATTATCCCCAAGGATTGCCGCTTCGAGTTCGAGATTCGAAATCTACCCCATCAGGACCCCGGCGAAATCCTGGCGGAATTGCGCTCGTATATAAGCAATGCCCTGCTTCCCGAAATGCAGGCGGTCGCCCCCGAAAGCGGTGTCGAAATCGAGATCCAGTCGGATATCCCGGCCCTCGCGCCCGATGAAGATAACGAAATCCTGACCGTCGCCCTCCAACTGACCGGCACCAACGCGCCGGGACAGATCAGCTTCACAACCGAAGCCGGCCTTTATCAAGGCGCTGGGATTCCCACCATCGTATGTGGCCCTGGCCATATCGCCCAAGCCCACAAGCCCGACGAGTTCGTCGCACTCGATCAGATGGCGCTCTGCCGGACGTTCCTCGACGATATCATCTCCGCCAACGATCGCCTGTGACCATCACACCACCCCGAAAGCCCTGGCGGCGCAACGGCCAGCCTGATTGTCTCACCCATCTACGACGAGCCGATAGTCCGGCGTTGGATTGAGCGGGCATGAATAAAAATACTCGCCCGGCCTCAGCGTGATCTTGTATTCCAGGGTCACGCCAAGGTCCATTCCGCCCCCGGAGACACTGGGAAGGGTCACACGTCCAAACCCCTTGCCTCGCAACCAAAACCCAAGACCGTAGGGCACGTTCTTGTTGGTCACCCGGAAGATATATCTGCCAGGTTTAAGCCTCAAAACTTTGGCTTTTGCCAGACGTGCGCGCCCGGTTCTAGCGTTGATCTCCTTGCAATCGGCGGCCTTCGTGGTCTTGTACATGTGATCGACGCCGTTTTCCGATTCGAGGAACTGGCAGCCCAACTGTGTCAGGGTAATGATGGTCGGTTGACTGGCGGCGGGTACCGCCGTGCCGGATAGAGACAGTCCGACCGCCGCCAGGAAAGCGAATCCGGTGGCGGAGCGCCAACAGAAAAGCGTCGATACGTTCTTTCTCGTGATCATAGCCACCTCTCAACTCGGAATTGTCGGCGCCTCCCCCGTGTAACGATTGTACTTCGGGCCAAAGTGCATCTCTTAAGATAGAGGGATAACGCGCATCTCCTCTGAATTCAATACACCGGCATACAATTTCCCGTGAAGGCCGCATCATCACCGGCCAAACCGGCGCGAGGGAAGGCCTGCCTGGCGCCGGCCCGTCAATATCGCCATGGGCTTCACGGCAACGCGAAGGGTGCCCGGTACGCCGTTTTAGAGCAACCCTGAGCGGCCTTCGCCGACCCCTTCCAATAGGCCGGGGCTATCATTCGCCGGGCTGTTCACATCGCGGCTCACCGGGTAAGCCCGCATGAGTTCCGCCGGGTAGGGACGCAGCATGATGGCAAGTTTGGTCCGCGACGGCGCGCCACGTTCGCCGAGCCACGATTCATGATCGTCCGGCCCCAGTATGACGGGCATGCGGTCATGGATCTGACGGACACAGTCATTGGCGGCAGTGACGATGATGGTGAAGGAGGTGATCGCTTCCCCCTCGGGGCCCGTCCAGTGATCCCAGAGCCCGGCAAAAGCCAAGGCCTCACCCGTCGCGAGGGCGATGAAATAGGGCTGCTTGCCCTCGGCGGTTTTCTTCCACTCGTAAAAACCGTTGGCCGGAACCAGGCAGCGCCTTTGGCGGAACGGCCCGCGATAGGCTGGTTTGCTGGCTACCGTTTCGGCCCGCGCATTGATCATGGAATAGCGTGAATCGGGCCCCTTGGACCATGACGGCACCA
>JAPUGG010000132.1 GCA_027292975.1 Alphaproteobacteria bacterium
CGGTTTCCATGTCCACGGCCGAGCCGACGATCGCCGCCGCGTCGCCCAGAACCACATGGGTGTGATTGACCCGTTTATTGGTCTCGACGATGGTGTTGATGCTGTAGACGCTGACGCCGCCAAGGATCAACAGGAGGACCATTGGAGAGCAGATACCAAGCAGGATCTTGGGCTTGGTCTTCAAATTTAGGGTCTTCCCGATTTTCAAACCTGAGGTGTTCATTTCCTTATCCCAATCAAGGTAAGGTGAGGGTCGCTTGAGGTCTTGCGGACCGCTGGCCGCGGCGATTGCGGCGCCGGAACACGGTGAACAGAAATAAGGAGTTTCACGTAGTATAATTAGGTAGAAATTTCTAAATGTTATTGATTAAAAAAGGTTTAATCGCGAGAGACTGAAATAATGCCGTCCCGCGGCGGGGCCCGCGGCGTGCCCGCCCGCCCGCGGGTGGGGCGGGCCGCAACCGGCCCGCTTTTTTGCTGGTCGGCTGCGAATTATTTGTAGATGGGGTATAAAGGGCGTCGTCTTTATCGAGTCCGGGGACGTTGTCACGCCATGTCTGGGCATTCCAAATTCAAAAACATCATGCACCGCAAGGGCGCCCAAGACGCCAAGCGCGCCAAGGTTTTCACCAAGATCGGACGCGAACTGACCGTGGCCGCCAAGGCGGGCGCCGATCCCGAGTTCAACCCGGCGCTGCGCACCGCCATCGCGTTGGCGAAGTCCAACAACATGCCCAAGGACCGGATCGACCGTGCCATCAAGCGCGGCGCCGGCGGCGAGGACGGCACCGTCTATGAAGAGATTTCCTATGAGGGTTATGGGCCCGGCGGGGTCGCGCTGATCGTCGATGCACTCACCGATAACCGCAACCGCACCGCCGCCGAGGTGCGTTCCACCTTCGCCAAGCATGGCGGGGCCCTGGGCGAAAGCGGCTCCGTCGTCTTCCAGTTTTCAAAGGTCGGCGTGATCAGCTATCCGGCGGCGGCGATGGATGCCGATACCATGTTCGAAGCCGCGCTGGAGGCGGGCGCCGAAGACGTGGAATCGGGCGAGTCGGGCCACGAGATCACCACAGCGGTCGAGGATTTCGCCGCCGTATCGGAAGCCCTCCAAGAGAAATTCGGGGCGCCGCGCCGCGCCGGCCTCACCTGGCAGCCGCAGAACACGGTCGAGGTCGACGAGGAGAAGGCGCGGAAGTTGATCAACCTGATCGACGCGTTGGAGGATTCCGATGACGTGCGGTCGGTCGCCTCGAACCTTGAAATCTCCGACGATGTCATGGAGAAGCTGGGCGCCTAAGCGCCCGAAATTTTTACCCCGTTGCCCGTGGCGGGCGAGGCGACCGGTTTTCCCGACCATCCCAATACCCGCGATCACTGTGTGGCCCGATTGGTCAAAGAACCGCCATAATCGGCGCATAGAAACGAAGCTATCGCTGTGATGCCATACAAGATATGGTACAAATAGCGCAATGTTCCACAGAACCTAGGTTCCAGTCTTGGTTTCCATGGCCCGTCGGATGCACATAGGTGCCAATCTGCCTAACGGAATTGGATCTGCGCCACGGGCGCCGGAGACGGCCCCGTCATGAGGCTGATCGGTCTCGATCCCGGATTGCGCGCGACCGGCTGGGGTGTCATCGAGGCGGCCGACGGCAGGCTCCGTCATGTCGCCGACGGCGTCGTGCACCCCAAAACCGCCGATCCCCTGGCCCAGCGCCTTTGCGCCATCTATGACGGCATCAGCCATGTCATCGAAACCTATGCTCCCGAAAGCGCGGCCGTCGAGGAAACCTTCGTCAGTCGCAATGCCCAGAGCACGCTGAAGCTGGGCCTCGCCCGCGGGGTGGTCCTGCTGGTGCCGGCCCGGGCCGGCCTCGAGGTAGCCGAATACGCCGCCAACCGGGTCAAGAAATCGGTCACCGGCACCGGCCACGCGGCGAAGGAGCAGGTCATGATGATGGTGAAGACCCTGTTGCCCCCGGCCGAGATCGAAACCGCCGATGCCGCCGACGCGCTGGCCGTCGCCATCTGCCATGCCCATTATTTCGAGACGGCGGAACGCTGGGGTGCGTCGATCTCCGGCGCCGACGCCCGGTTGGAGACGCGGCGATGATCGCCTCGCTCAAGGGTCTCCTGGACTCCGTAGCCGAGGACAACGCCGTGGTCGAGGTCGGCGGGGTCGGCTACCTGGTGTTCTGTTCGGCCCGCACCCTTTCCACCCTGCCCCGGCCGGGCGAGGCGGTGGCCTTGAAGATCGAAACCCATGTCCGCGAGGATCACATCCATCTCTATGGTTTCGCGAGCACCGCCGAGCGCGACTGGTTCCGCCACCTGATTACCGTCCAGGGCGTCGGCGCCAGGGTCGCGCTGGCCATCCTTTCGGTGCTGTCGGCGGCGGAACTTTCAGGCGCGTTGGCGGCCGGCGACAAGGCGGTGCTAGGCCGGGCCAGCGGGGTCGGGCCCAAGCTCGCCCAGCGGATCGTCACCGAGCTCAAGGACAAGGTGGACACGGGAGAATTCACCGCTGCGGATGGCGCCGCGGCGGCCCGTCCTGTTGGCGGCGGGGAGGGCCTCGATCCGGCCCTGGGCGACGCGGTCTCGGCGCTGGTCAATCTCGGCTACGGGCGTGCCGAGGCTTTCGGCGCGGTCATGGAGGCCGCCCGCGAACTGGGTGGCGAGACCAAGGTCGAGGTCCTGATCCGGTCCGGGCTCAACCGACTCGGGGCGGCGGCCTAGGGCTGGCGGGCTAGGGCCAGCGGGATGGGAGTTCCATGGTGGACAATGACGATATGAATTCGGATCGCCTGATGGATCCCGCCGCCCGACGCGGTGGCGAAGGGGACGATCCCCTGCGCCCCGAAAGGCTGGCCGATTTCACCGGCCAGCCCCGGATCTGCGAAAACCTCGATGTCTTCGTCACCGCCGCGCGCGAACGGGGCGACGCCCTCGACCATGTGCTGCTGTCGGGGCCGCCGGGTCTCGGCAAGACGACGCTCGCCCGCATCGTCGCCCACGAACTGGGGGTCGGTTATCACGGCACCTCGGGTCCGGTCATCGCCAAGGCGGGCGATCTGGCGGCGCTGCTGACCAATCTGCAGCCCCGGGACGTGCTCTTCATCGACGAGATCCACCGCTTGCAACCCGCCGTGGAGGAGATTCTCTACCCCGCCATGGAGGATTTCCAACTCGATCTCATCATCGGCGAAGGCCCGGCGGCGCGCAGCGTGCGCATCGATCTTTCCCCCTTCACCCTGGTCGGTGCCACCACCCGCACCGGGCTGATGACGACGCCGCTGCGTGATCGTTTCGGCATCCTGCTGAGGCTCGATTTCTACGACGCCGACGAATTGGAACGGATCCTGCGCCGCGGTGCCGGCATCCTCGGTCTCGAGCTCGCCGATGACGGCGCCCGGGAAATCGCCCGCCGCGCGCGGGGCACGCCCCGGGTCGCCAACCGGCTCCTGCGCCGGGTCCGTGATTTCGCCGCGGTGGCCGGCGACGGGGCCATCACCGCCAAGGTCGCCGATCAGGCGCTCACCCGTCTCGAGGTCGATGGCCGCGGTCTCGATGCCATGGACCGGCGCTATCTCGTCGCCATGGCCGAGCATTACGGCGGCGGCCCGGTGGGTGTCGAAACCCTGGCGGCGGCACTGTCCGAACAGCGCGACGCCCTGGAAGAGGTCATCGAACCCTACCTTCTGCAGCAGGGCCTGATCCAGCGCACCCCTCGGGGCCGGGCCTTGACCGAAGGCGGCTGGCGGCATCTCGGTTTGGCGCCGCCCGCCGAGGCGCGCCAGCTGCGTTTGCTGGAAGGGGGCGAGGGCGAGGAGACGCCATGAGCGAGGAAAAATTGCCCCCCGCCATCGCTGCGGATCAGGTCTACCGCCTGCGCGTATTCTACGAGGACACCGATGCCGGTGGGGTGGTCTATTACGCGAATTATCTGAAATTCGCCGAGCGCGCCCGGTCCGAGCTGCTGCGCGCTTTCGGGGTTTCCCAAAAAGCGTTGGCCGAGGCCGGCGGGCCGATCTTCACCGTGCGCCGGGTGGAGGCCGATTTCCTCCGTCCTGCCTATCTCGACGATGAGCTGGAAGTGCGGACAACGGTATTGGAACATGGCGGCGCCCGCGTCGCCATGGGCCAGGTGATCGGCCGTGACCAAGAGGATCTGGTGCGCATGCGGGTCGAGATCGCCTGCGTCAACGCCAAGGGCCGGGCGACCCGCATCCCGGAGCCGATGGCGGGTCTTTTCGCCGATGCCGTGGCTCGTGGATCATCCGGCGGCTAGGCAGGTTACCATCAAGCGGAGCGCCCCAGGGACTGCCGGGCAGGCGCCGGGGCGTGCAAGGAAAGGCAGGAATTCATGGAGCCAGCGGTGATAGAAGCCGTATCGCTCGGCGGACAGGCGGCGATCGATCTCTCGGTCTGGACGCTGTTCATCCGCGCCGACATCATCGTCAAGCTGGTGATGATCGCATTGCTGTTGGCCTCGTTATGGAGTTGGACGATCATCTTCGAAAAATACCGTCGTCTGCGCCGCGTCGACAAAGAGGCGGAAAGCTTCGAGGACGCCTTTTGGGCCGGCGGCGCGCTGGAGGATCTGTATTCGCGCATCGGCGCCCGGCCCAACGATCCCATGGAAAGCCTGTTCGCTTCCGCCATGGGCGAATGGCACCGCTCCACGGAAAAGGGGTTGGTCACCGGGTCTTCGTCGAAGGCCGCCCTGCAATCGCGCATCGAGCGCGTCATGCAGACCACCATGGCCCGAGAAATGGGGACCCTGGAGCGTTATATGATCTTCCTCGCCTCGGTGGGATCGACGGCCCCCTTCGTCGGCCTGTTCGGCACCGTCTGGGGGATCATGAACAGCTTCCAGGCGATCGCGCTTTCCAAGAACACCTCCCTTGCGGTGGTGGCGCCGGGCATCGCCGAGGCCCTGTTCGCGACTGCGCTCGGCTTGGTCGCCGCGATCCCCGCGGTCATCGCCTACAACAAGTTTTCCTCCGACCTCGACCGCTACGCCGGCCGCATGGACGCTTTCATCAGTGATTTCACGGCGATCTTGTCGCGGCAACTGCAGGAGGGCGTGTGAATGGCCGGCCAACTGGCCCAGCCGGGATCCCGTGGCGGCGGAAGGATGCGCCACCGCCGCCCGCCGATGAGCGAGATCAACGTCACGCCCATGGTCGACGTGATGCTGGTGCTGCTGATCATCTTCATGATAACGGCGCCGCTGCTGACCGTCGGTGTGCCGGTGGACCTGCCCAAGACGGAGGCCGCGGTCATCACCGGTCAGGACGAACCCCTGGTGATCTCGATTAATCGCGGCGGGCGCATCTACCTCCAGGAAACGGAATTGAAGCTCGATGTCCTAGGCGCGCGGCTTCGCGCCATCACCCGCAATAAGCTCGACACCCGCATCTTCGTGCGCGGTGACCGCGCGGTGGTCTACGGCCGCATCATGGAGGTGATGGGCACCATCAATGTCGCCGGCTTCAGGCATGTGGCGCTGATCGCCGAACTGCCCACGGACCGGCCCGGGCGATAGGGCAGCGGGGTATGCGGCGCAACCTGGTATGGTCCGTGGGACTGCATCTGCTGGTGGCGGTGCTGGCCCTGGTGGGATTGCCCCGGCTTTGGGATACTCCGGCGCCGCCGGATACCCCGGTGATTGTCGAGCTCGTCAAGTTCGCCAAGCGGACCAAGGCCGAGGATACGCCCAAGCCGAAGCCGCCCAAAAAGAAAGCCGTGAAGACACCGCCGCCGCCGGAGCCCCCGCAGGTCCGGCGGACCGCCGAACCGCCGCCGCCGCCGCCCCAGTTGCGCGAGATTGAGGCGCCCAAGGCCGAAAAGGTGCCGCTGATCAAGCCAAAGAAAAAGCCAAGGACAAAACCAAGGAAGAAGGTCAAGCGCAAGGTCAAGCCGGCCGCGCCGCCGCGCCAGATCGCCCGCGCCCGGCCGCGCCGCCGGCCGCCGGCCTCGAGGGAGGATTTCCTGCGCTCGGTGTTGCGCGACGTGGCGCCGGAGCTGCGCTCCGAGCGACCCAAGAAACCCGTGAAGAGGGAAACGCCGCGTCCGGCGCCGGCGGCAAAAAAGACCCCGGTGCGCCGGGCGCCGCTCGATGTCCGGGCGACCATGACCGAAATCGATTCCATACGGCGTCAGATCGAAGCCTGCTGGAGCATTCCCGCCGGTGCGCGCAGTGCCGAAAACCTGGTGGTCGGCATTCGTGTCTGGGTCAACCCCGACGGCAAGGTCGCCAAGGCCGAGATCCTCGATCGCGGGCGCATGGGGGTGGTTCGGTTTTTCCGCAGCGCGGCGGAAAGCGCCATGCGCGCGGTTCTCAATCCCCGTTGCAGCCCATTGCGGTTTCCAGCTAAAAAGTACGACCTATTCAAGGTGTTTATCCTCAGCTTCAATCCCAAAGAGGCGACCGGGTCATAATCGCGCCGCCAAGCCATAAATGCGCCATAGATGACGCTTAAGACCGCAACAGCATGTTTGATCCCCGAATAATCGC
>JAPUGG010000133.1 GCA_027292975.1 Alphaproteobacteria bacterium
GGGTTAGAGCACTTCCAGGCCAAATTTCACTCATGGTGCGGCGACCAGCCAAGCACCCGGGGCGCCGGCCCGCCCTGGGCCCAGTCGATCAGTTCCACCACATGGACCACCGGCGCTTCAAGGCGGGGGGCGAGTTGCACCATGCAACCGAGATTCGACGATGCCACGGCATCCGCCGCGAGGCCATTGAGGGAGCGCGCTTTGTCGGCGCCCAAAACCGACGCGGTTTTCGGCTGGGTGAGGTTGTAAGTGCCGGCCGACCCGCAGCAAACCGGGCCCTCGGCGGGCTCCACCACCTCGAACCCGGCGTCACGGAGAAGTCCGCCGCCGAAACCCGCCGCCCCTTGCCCGTTGGCGAGCGAACATGGCGCCTGCCAAGCGATGCGCCGGGCCTGGGCCGAAGGCGGATAGCATAATCCGAGCCCGTCGAGGAACTCGCCGGCGTCACGCACCATGTCCGCCACCCGGCGCGCCGGGGCTTCCCACTCCTGGTCCCCGGCGAACAGGCCGCCATAGGCTTTCATCAAGGTGCCGCAGCCCGAGGCGGTCTGGACCACCGCGTCCAAGCCCGCTCCATCGGCCTGGATGAGGACCTGGGCGATCACCTTGCGGGCATGGGCGCGGGTCGCCGCACCCTGGCCCAGATGTTCGTTGAGCGCCCCGCAGCAGGCGGCGTCACCCAACACCACCGCCTCGATGCCGGCGCGGTTGAGGACCCTGATCAAGGCACCGTTGATCTCCGGCGCCAGGACGGATTGGGCGCAACCGGTGATCATGGCGATGCGCCCCCGGGGAGGCCCTTCGGGAGGATAGGTGCCGGGCGCGACCCGTTCGGTACGGACCGTGGCGCCGGCGGCCAAGGCCAGCCCGGCGCCCAGGGTGCCTCCCAGCAGGTGGCGCAAGGGGGCCAAGGGCCGGACCATTCCCATGAGGATGGCGAAAAGACGGGGATTTGGAAGCACCCGGCCGAGCATGGCGCGCAGCCATCGCTGCCACGGGCCGCGCCGGGTGCGCTCTTCCACCACGTCGCGGGCGATGCCGATGAGGCTCCGGTAATCGACCCCGGACGGGCAGGCGGGCATGCAGGCGAGGCATCCGACGCAGCGGTCCAAATGGGTCACGATCGAGGGATCGGGCGGCGGCGGCGCGGCGGCGGCGGTCTCCGCGCCCGCTTCCAGAAGGTCGCGGATCAGCCAGATGCGGCCGCGGGGCCCGTCGAGTTCGTCGCCGGTGAGCAGATAAGTGGGGCAGGCCGGCAAGCAGAACCCGCAATGAACGCAATCCCTGAAAATACCGTCGGCGGCTCGGATGCGGGGATCGGCAAGTTGAATCTCGGTGAAGCTGGTTCGCATACTTAGAGTCCCTCGAACATGCGGCCCGGATTGAGCACGCCGCGGGGGTCGAAATTCTCCTTCACCCGCCGCGTCAACGCCGCCAGGGCGCCCCCTTCCGGTTGAAATACCGGCACCCGGCGGCGCACCGCCTCGGGCGCCCGCACCAGGGTCGCGTGGCCGCCGTGCTCGATGACGATCCGGCGCAGCTTTTCCGCCCCCCCATCGACGGCCTCGGGATTTTCCGCCGGCGCCGGGGCACACCAGACCAGCCCGCCCGCCCAATCGAAGCTCACCTCGCCGCCCAGCGCCTGTTGGATCATGCCGCCGCCGGCGATCCCTTGGGCCGGGGGCAGCGAAAGACGCCAAACCATGTCCCCGCCCTCGCCGGCTTTGGGCAGCAGCACGCCCGAGCCGGCCTCCGCCCAGAACACCCGGCTGCGCCGGCCGTGAAGTTCCTCGGTCTCGCCCGAGGTGGCCAACGCCGCCCGCAACGCCACCGTCCGCTCCGCCACGCCTTCGCGGCTTCCTTCCAGGCGCAGCGCCGTCACCGGCCCGCCGGCCCGGGCCACATCATCGAGCCCGGAACGCGCCGCCGCCTTTTGCGGCAGGTAGGCGGCGGCGGAAATATCCGACGGGCCGTCCACCGCGCCCTCCATGGTGGCGGCCGCATCGGCCGGGGTCTCGCCGAACAGGAGGACGGTGCGGGTCGCCTCGGGCCGGGGCGCCACCTTGAAGGTCACAAGGGACAGCACCGCCAAGGTACCATAGGAGCCCGTCAACAGCTTCGACATGTCGTAACCGGTGACGTTCTTGACCACGCGCCCGCCCGAGGCGAACACCTCGCCCCGCCCGCTGACGGCCCTGATTCCCAGCACATGATCGCGCGCGGCACCGGCGAAGGGCCGCCTGGAACCCGATAGGTTGCAGGCGATGACGCCGCCGATGGTGCCCCCTCCCGGCGGCTGCCCGTAGAGCGGCCCCAGGTCCGGGGGCTCGAAGGCGAGTTGCTGGCCGCATTCGTCCAATGCCGCCTCGATCTCGGCCATGGGCGTCGCCGCGCCCGCCTCCATCACCAACTCGTCGGGCGCGTAATGGACGATCCCCGAGAGCCGCGCCACCGACAGCCGCGCCTGGGCCTCGACCGGGCGGCCCAGGCCCGCCTTGGTGCCCTGGCCGGATACCGCCAGGGTCCGCTTGTCCGCCACCGCATCGGCTATGGCGGTCCTGAGCCCGTCCTCGTCCGCCGGTTCGATGAGCCTGTCCACGGCGCCCTCAGAACCGCTCGAGTTCAGGGTGGGGCACTTGCCCCCGATGGACGTGAAGCCGCCCCAGCTCGGCACAACGGTGGAGCGTCGGGAACACCTTGCCGGGGTTGAGGAGGCCGTCGGGATCGAAGGCGCATTTTAGCCTCTGCTGGTGCTTGAGGTCGTCCTCGGTAAAGACCTCAGCCATGAGGTCGCGCTTTTCGACGCCCACGCCATGCTCGCCGGTCAGCACGCCGCCGACCTCGACGCAAAGGCGCAGGATGTCGGTGCCGAAGGCCTCGGCCCGGCGCAGCTCGCCGTCCTTGTTGGCGTCGTACAGGATCAGCGGGTGGAGATTGCCGTCCCCCGCATGGAACACATTGGCGACGGCGAGCCCGTATTCCCGGGACAACTCGGTGATCCGCGTCAGCACCAGGGGGAGGCTGGCCCGGGGAATGGTGCCGTCCATGCAGTAGTAATCGGGCGCCAGGCGGCCCACCGCGGGGAAGGCGGACTTGCGTCCGGCCCAGAAGGCCAGGCGTTCGGCTTCCGAACCGCTCACCCGGAAGGTCGTAGCGCCGGCGCGGCGGGCGATGAGCTCGATTCGCGCCGTGGCCGCCGCCACCTCGACCTCCGGCCCGTCGGCCTCGATGATGAGAAGGGCTTCCGCCTCGGTGGGATAACCGGCGCCGACGAAGGCTTCGGCGGCCCGGATGGCGGGGCCGTCCATCATTTCCATGGCGGCGGGGATGATGCCCGCGGCGATTACCTCGCCGACGCAGCGGGCTGCGTTCTCTACCGAATCGAAACCGGCGAGAAACGCCACCGCCCGGGCCGGGGTTTTGAGGATGCGAACCGTGACCTCGGTCACGATTGCGAGCAGCCCTTCGGACCCGGTCATCGCGCCCAACAGGTCGAGCCCGGCGGCGTCGAACTGCTTGCCGCCGAGGCGTACCACCTCGCCGCCCATCATCACCAGCTCGAGGCCTAGCAGGTTGTTGGTGGTGAGCCCGTATTTCAGGCAGTGCACGCCGCCAGCGTTTTCCGCCACGTTGCCGCCGATGGTGCAGGCCACCTGGCTGGAGGGGTCCGGCGCGTAATAGTAGCCGCGCGAGCTGACGGCGGTGCTGATGGCGAGATTGGTGACGCCGGGCCCGCAGGTGACGGCGCGGTTGGGGTAGTCGATATCGGTGATGCGGTTGAGCCGGGCGAGCCCCAGGGTGATGCCGTCGGCCAGCGGCAGGGCGCCACCCGACAACGACGTGCCCGCGCCCCTGGGAACGATCTTGATGCCTTCATCCGCGCAATACCGCAAGACCGCCGCGACCTCGTCGCGATCGACCGGCAGAACCGTGATCAGGGGCTTCTGGCGGTAGGCGGTGAAACCATCGCTCTCATAGGCCGAAAGTTCGGCCGCACGGTCGATCACCGCATCGGCGGGAACGAGCCGGCGCAATGACCGCGCGATCTGCCGCCGCCGGGAAATGATGCGGTGGTCGGGAGCGGGCATTTCCATCCAACTCTCCTTGCCAGAACGATGTCCATGGGCCAACTATAACCCTAGCGGCGTCGGCCGATCAATCGGGCCGCGTCGGTGCTTTGGGGTAAAATCACCCCGGCCAAATGGTTCCATTTAGCCCGCCAGTGCTCTAGTGTGCGGCCATGCGCCGCCGCCGCAACGCCAAAATAATCGCCACCCTGGGGCCGGCCACCCGAACCACGCGCCAGATCGAGACCCTACACCGGCGGGGCGCCGATGTGTTTCGGCTCAATTTCAGCCATGGCTCCCATGACGAGTTGAAAGCGTTGATCGGCATCGTCCGCAAAATCGAACGCAAGCACGGCCGGCCCATCGCCATCCTGACCGACCTGCAGGGACCGAAGCTGCGTATCGGCACCTTCGGTGGCGGCCAGGCGACCTTGAGGACCGGCGAGAAATTCCGCCTCGACATGTCGAGGGCGGCGGGCGATGGACGCCGCGTCTCTCTTCCCCACAAAGAGGTGTTCGCGGCGCTCGAACCCAAACACCACGTCCTCCTCGATGACGGACGGGTGCGCCTGCGCGTCGAACACCGGGGCCGCGATTACGCCGAGACCCGGGTGGTGACCGGCGGCGTGCTTTCGGACCACAAGGGAGTCAACGTCCCCGATACGGTCCTGGCGATGAAAGCGTTGACGGCGAAGGACCGCCGCGATTTGCGTTTCGCGCTCGACAACGGCGCCGATTGGGTGGGGCTGAGCTTTATCCAGCGCGCCCAGGACGTGGCCGAATTCCGCAAGATCGTCAAGGGCCGCGCCGGCATCATGGCCAAGCTCGAAAAACCCTCGGCCATGGATGAATTGGATGAAATCGTCGCGCTTTCCGACGCGGTCATGGTGGCGCGCGGAGATCTCGGCGTGGAGATGCCGCCCGAGGCCGTGCCGACGGTGCAAAAACAGATCATCCGCCACTGCCGCGAGGCCGGCAAGCCGGTCGTCGTGGCCACCCAGATGTTGGAATCCATGATCCGCTCGCCGGCGCCGACCCGGGCGGAAGCCTCGGACGTGGCCACCGCCATTTACGACGGCGCCGATGCGGTGATGCTGTCGGCGGAAACCGCCGTCGGCGCCCATGCCCCGGCCGCCGTCACCATGATGGAACGGATCATCCGCCGGGTCGAAGGGGACCCCCATTACCGGAGCATCACCGAGGCAAGCCGTGAGGAGGCGCTGGGCAACGATGCCGACGCCATCACCGCGGCGGCCCGGACGGTCGCACATACCATCTCGGCCGCCGCCATCTTGACCTACACCACATCGGGTTCGACCACCCTGCGCGCGGCGCGCCAGCGGCCCGATGTACCGCTGATCTGCCTGACCGGCAACCGCAACACCGCAAGGCGGCTGGCGCTGGCCTGGGGGGTCCACGCCGTGGTCACCGGGGACGTCCGCAGTTTCGACGAGATGGTGCGCCGCGCGGCGCGGCTCGCCAGCAGCGAAGGCTTCGTGCACAAAGGGCAGAAGGTGGTGGTGACCGCCGGCGTTCCCTTCGGCACGCCCGGCGCCACCAATGTGCTGCGCATCTACACCGTCTAGAGCATTATCCGGAGGCACAAAAATACCGCCCCCATGGGCGGCTTCCCCAGGCCGGCCTTCGAGGCCGGTCAGCCCTGGCGGGCCTTGAAGCGGGGGTTGCGCTTGTTAATCACATAGACGCGGCCCTTGCGCCGCACGACGCGGCAGTTCTTATCGCGGGTCTTGGCCGACTTGAGGGAATTGAGAACCTTCATGATCCTGTCCTTAGGGCGCGGCATCGGCGCCGCCGCAGCGGGCGCGAAGATAGGATTTGGGACCGGCGCTGTCAACCGGAGTACTTGGCCGGAGAACTGGGCTGGAGAACTGGAAAGATCAAATCTTGAGGGCGACGATCCTGTGCGCCGCCACGGCGCCGGAATCGATGGCCGCCACCCGGTGGCCCCAGAGTTCCGCCATTTCAAGGACCGTCTCCAACAATTGCCGCGGAATTCCGGTCTCCTCGCAGCCTCGGACGAAACCGGCCCAGCCGGCGAAGATGTCGCTGCGAACCGTGGCGGAAATATTCTCGACGATGCGTAACTCAAAATTCGTCTGGCGCAGTGTTTCCTGGGCCGT
>JAPUGG010000134.1 GCA_027292975.1 Alphaproteobacteria bacterium
ACGACGACACCTTATCCCTGATCGAGGGAAAGCGCGCGATCCAGGGCTATCACTACGGCATCATGCATCGCCAGGACAACGTGCCGCTGCAAAGCTACTTGCATCCGCTGGTGCAGGTGATTCCCGAGACCGGACGAAAGGCGCTTTTCGCAAGCCGCCTGATGACCATGTCGGTGGAAGGAATGGGCAAGGATGCCTCCGATGCCCTGTTGGCGAAGCTGTTCGACCATATCGAGGAACCGCGCTTCGTCTATACCCACAAATGGCGGCCGGGCGACCTTTTGATCTGGGACAACCGCGCGACGGTCCACGGGCGCACCGATTTCGACCCCAACGAACGCCGGCTGCTGCGCCGTTTCGCCACCTCGGGCGCGCCGCCCGTCGCCGCCTGACCCGGAAAGGGCGAAACAGAAAAGGAAATCCCATGCCGTTCTTTCCCTCCCTTCCCGAGGATTCCGGCGTCCGCAAAATCTGGCAAACGTTCAATCCTGAGGCCCATGAAGGGCTATCGATATTCTCGCGCTCCTTCATGCGCAAGGAGGGCAGGCTGAGCCCCGCCGACAAGGAGACCATCGCCGCCTTTGTCAGCGAGTTGAACAAATCGGAGTACTGTTTCATCGGCCATTCCCGCGCCGCGGTGAAGCTCGGCGCCGAGATGGCCGTGTTCGAGCCGCTGCTCGCCGACATCGGCACCGCGCCGGTGCGCGAGGAGATGAAGCCGCTGCTGCGCTTCGTCAAGAAACTCACCCTGAGCCCGGCGCGGGTCACCCAGGAGGACGTGGACAGCGTTTTCGCGGCTGGCTGGGACGAACAATCGGTCCACCAGGCGATCTGCGTCTGCGCCCGGTTTTCCATGATGAACCGGCTCACCCTGGGCCATGGCCTGATCGCCAACCAAGACGACGCTGATGCCCGGGCCGAAAGAATGGATTACGGCAAGGCCGACTGACGCCCAGGGGCGGCCCGCCGGCCGCAATACCTAAGACAAAGGCGCTCTCCCATGGGAGAGCGCCTTGATCGTGTCTCGGTTGCGGCAATCAGCCCTTGCAGTTGGCCGAATACACCATGCCACCCTTGCCGTAATAGGTGACCGAACAGACCATGCCCTTCTTGAGCTGGCCGGCCTTGGCCTTCTTGCCGTTGATCTTGGTCTTCTTGCTCAGTTTCTTTTCCCGGGCCTTGAACTTCCAGGTCGTGCCCGATGCGTCCTTGAAGGTGATGCGCATCTTGCGGCCCTTGCCCTTGATCTTGGCTATCTTAAGCCCGCTGGCCTTCTTTTTCTTGGCCTTGCTGACCTTGATGGTCCGCATCTCGGCATAGACCTCCCGCGCGCGATCCACCACGTCCTTGGGGTAGGCATAGAGCTGTTCGAGAAGCGCCACGGCATCCTTGCCGACGACGGCGTCAACTTCGAGAGAGGCTATGTTGATGTCCTTCTCGAAGTCCTTCTTGGTCACCATGATGGCGAAGGCCTTGCGCAGCGCGGCCCCGCGTGCCGGATTGGTGCCTGGCGGCGAGGCGAAGGGCCGGCCCAGTTCCGCCCACATGAAAATAGCCTCGAGGACCTTGCGATCCTCTTCATTTTTCGCCAGCGAAACGGCGGTCGGCACGTTGGGCAGGTCCTTATGCGGCTTCACGGCAAGGAAAACCAAGACCGTGACGAACTTGTCCTTGATCCATTGGGGCCGGCGATCACGAAGCTGCGACCACGACCACGACCCGACGCCCTGCAACTCGCCGCGTTCCATGGCCAATGTGCTTTCACCGGTCCCGCCGTAGCCCACCACCACCTTGAACTTGGTGCCGATCAAAGAGTTGAGGATGCGGGGATAGACGCCGCCACCGGACCGCGGCGATGTGCCGCCGACGATGACCTGTTTCTTCATGGCTTGCTGGATGGTGGTCACCCCCGAATCGGTCCGCACGAACAACACCGAGCGATCCCTGAGGTAACTGCCGAGCCAGTAGAGCTTGCGCGGATCGAAGTACACACCGGCCGCGCCGATGAAGGCTTCGCGCATGGCCGCCGAATGGAAATGGCCGATCACCGTACCGTCCTTCTTCGCCTTGTTGTACAGCCAGTTGAGCGAGATTAAGGAACCGCCGCCCGGCATGTTCTGGACGATGATCCGCGGATTGCCGGGGATGTATTTACCGATATGCCGGCCCACCACGCGGCCGCCACGGTTGAAGCCGCCGCCAGGAGGAAACCCGATGACAATCCTGACCCGTTTTTTCTTGTAGAAATCGCTGATGGCATCGGCCCCGGCGAGATTTGCCCCGCCCACGAAAAACGCGAGCCCAGCGGTAATTCCAATAAGGGAAGAAATCATTTTCTTCATTACGTTCTCCCTGTCGAGTTTATGGTTGTGCCGGCCGGTTGTTCCGGTCCTTATGAAACTGCTAACCCAATTAGTTTCATTGTGGGACTTTTGCCCTTCCTTGGCAACACCACTGCGCGCCGTGCTAAGCTGCTTCTTACAAGTTTCATGATCGTGTTTGACTTTCGAATTTAGGGCTGAAACACAACCAGCGTGGAGTGTGATTGTCATGGCCGAAGAATTTCAAAATAAATACGTCGCCATGGTCGGCATTATAATGGGCGCAATCGTCCTTTTCGTCGGCATTTTGGGTATCTTCGTCACCATCGGATGAAAGCCGCCATTTTTCGAGAGTTCGGCGCCCCCGAGGTGCTCAGCTACGAAGACGTTGCCGACCCCGAACCGGGCCCCGGCCAGGTCATCGTCAAGGTCCACGCGACCACCGTCAACCGGGTGCTCAATTGCGCCGTCAGGGCCGGCACCCAAATGCAGCGCGACCCCATCCTGCCCCTGGTGCTGGGGGTCGACCCCTCGGGCGAGGTGGTGGCCCAGGGCGCGCCGGCCGAAGGCGTGCACATGCCCGATATCGGCGACCGCGTCTCGGTCCTCTCCAGGCCGGGGCCCGGCGAGGACGGCACCCTGGGCGTCCGGCGCTGGGGCGGCGATGCCGAGCTGGTCAAGGTCCACGCCAATTGCTGCATGCCGATTTCCGACAACCTCGATTACCACCAAGCCTCGGTGGTGATCCGCCACTGCCCGACCGCCTTCCACCTGATGTTCACCATGGGCGAGTTGAAGAAGGACCAGTGGGTGCTGGTGATGGGCTGCTCCGGCGGGCTCGGCAGTATCGGCGTGCAGATCGCCAAGATGGTGGGCGCCAACGTGATCGCCGCCGCCGGCGCCGCCGAGCGGGCCCGGATCGGCTTTGAGCTCGGGGCCGATCACATAGTCGATTACGGCCGACAGGACCTCACCGAAGAGGTCATGGCGATCACCAAGGGCCAAGGGGTGGACCTGGTCTACGACAACATTTCGAACCCCAAAATCTGGCCCAAGGCGTTCGCCGCCATCGCCAAAGGTGGAAAGCTGGTCACCGCGGGCGCCCATGGCGGCCCAATGGTGCCGCTCGATTGCTTCAAGCTCTACGATTCGCAGGTCACCATCGCGGGCAGTGCCGGCTCGACCCAGCAAAACGTCGAAGATTCGCTGAGGGCGGCCGGCGAGGGCAAGATCAGGGTCAACATCGCCAAGGTGTTCCCCTTGAGCGAGATCGCCGAAGCCCATCGGTTGATCGAGGCGGGCGCGGTTCCGGGAAAGGTAATCTTGGATCCGACCCTGGGATGAGCCTCGAAACCTGCGCCACCGGGTCAAAGGAGGAGTAAAGGGCATGGCCAAAGCGATGGACGCGAAATCACTATTCGATCTTACGGGCCGGACGGTGATCGTCACCGGCGGCGCGGTGGGGATCGGCAAGGTCTATTCCAAGGCCTTGGGCCAGGTCGGCGCCAATGTCGTGATCGCCGACATTACCGACAACCAAGGCGGCCGGCTTCGCGGGGACATCGTCGATGCCGGCGGCAACGCCATTTACGTGTCCACCGACGTTTCCCATATGGCGGCTTGCCAGGCGCTCGCCGACACCACCCTTGCGACCTTTGGGACCATCGACGGGCTGGTCAACAACGCAGCGCTCTACGCCGCGATCCCCAAGCGCGACGATTGGACCACCATCCCGGAAGACGAATGGGACCGGCTGATGGCGGTCAACCTCAAGGGCCTCTTCAACTGCTGCAAGGCCGCAGTCCCGGCCATGAAAAGCCAAGGCTACGGCAAGATTATCAACATATCGTCGTCGACCTGGTTGTCGGGAACCACCGGGCGGCTTCACTACACGACGTCCAAGGCCGGCGTGGTGGGCTTCACCCGGTCCATTAGCCACGACCTCGGCAAGGACGGCATCTGCGTCAACGCGGTTTGCCCGGGCCTGACCAAAAGCGAGACCATCGCCGCCGTCATGCCCGAGGCGCACTGGCAACGGCGCCAGGCCAAGATGGCGGAGAGCGCGGCCATTCCCCGCCTGCAGAAACCCGAGGACCTGGTGGGCACGATCCTGTTCCTGCTCTCGGCCGCCAGCGATTACGTGACCGGCCAGACCATCGCCTGCGAGGGCGGCGCGAACCACCTCTAAAACATTATTCGGTCACATGGTTCATTTTGGCCGGATTGTGCACCGGGTCACGACCGCCCCGCGGCGCCGGCGACGCGTTCCAGCATCTCCATCAGCATGACCTTTTCCCGCGCGCTCAGCCGGGCGGCGATCTGGCGTTCATGCGCGCGCACCAGGGGGGTGACGCGGGCAAGAAGCTCGGCCCCCTCGGGGGTCAGCGCCAGGGCATAGGACCGCCGGTCGGTTTCCGACGTTACCCGCTGGACGAGGCCCTGGGACTCCAGCCTGTCGATCACCGCGACCATGGTCGAACGCTCGATCCCCAGCGCCTTGGCGAGCGCAGACTGGCTCAGACCCCGGTTCTCCTTGATCAGGACCAAGACACCGAATTGGCCCGGCGAGACCCCCAGTTTTCCCACGGATCCGAGGAAATGGCTGAAAACCGCGGCCTGGGCGCGGCGCAAGCCATAGCCCACCAGCTCCGTCAATACGCCATGGTTGATTTTCTTTCGCGGCGCCGGGCGCCGAGCTGTCTTACGCATGATAAATTTCCTCGGTACCGTGCGGAATTGGATATTGTCACATTGGACCGGATGACTTGCAAATGTGACCAACGGGGAGGTCGCCGTGGACGCCGGAACTGACCGAAAGCCTGATGCCCAAGGCGCCCAATGACAAGGAGGCCCAATGACAAGGAGGCCCAATGACAAGAAGGCCCAATGACACGGAATCATGCGCCACCGCCGCGCCGCCGCTGAAGGTCTGGACCGAGCGCGCCGGCGCGCTCCTGCGCCTGCGCCTCGACCGTCCCAAGGCCAACCTGGTGGACCTAGAAACCGCCGAGGCGATCCATGACGCGCTGGGCGCGCATATCGGGGATTCGGGCCTGCTCGCGGTCTTGTTCGACCACGCGGGGCCGCATTTTTCCTACGGCGCCTCGATCCCCGAACACCTGCCGGATCGGTACCGGGCGATGCTCGACGGCATGCACCGCATGGTCCTCGCCATGGTCGACTATCCCCTGCCGATCCTGGTAGCGGTCCGGGGCTTTTGTCTGGGCGGCGGCCTGGAACTGGCATCGGCCGGCCACCTGCTGTTCGCGGCGCCCGACTCCGAGCTCGGCCAGCCGGAAATCAAGCTCGCCGTCTTCGCGCCGGCCGCAAGCTGCCTGCTGCCCGAACTGATCGGCCAGGCCCGGGCCGACGATCTTCTGTTTAGCGGGCGGACGGTCACCGGCGCCGAAGCCCAAGCCATGGGCCTGGTGGCCGCCGTCGCCGATGATCCCGAGGCCGCGGCGCTGGCCTATTTCGACCAACACTTGGGCGGCCTGAGCGCACCGGCGCTACGCTGTGCCGTCCAAGCCTCACGCATGGGCTACGCCCAACGCATCCGCGAAAAGCTCGCGCGTATGGAAGAGCTTTACGTAGATGACCTGATGGCAAAGCTTGACCCGGTGGAGGGCCTTACCGCCTTCATGGAAAAACGCCCGCCCCGCTGGCGCCACCGGTAGGGCACTTTCCGGCCAAATAGGAGGCGGCGCCGGGAGTTCGGCGCCGCCTCATCCACGTATATGGGATTAGTGGAACTTCACGTATTCGAAGTCGATGGGCTGGCGGTTGATGCCGCGCGCCGGCGGGGCGATGTAATTGGCGAACTTGCCGGGCTCGGTCACCGGTTGCATGAGGGTTAGGACGAAGGCCCGGTCTTCCGGGCTCGGCAGCCAGTCGCCGCGCTTCTCCTCCCATTCGGCCTCGGTGATGATCTTGCCTTCCGGGCTCGCCTTGATTCGGGCGAAGGGGCCGATGCTGCGGTGGAAGGCCCGGTCGGGCAGGACCAGTTGGAAGCCGATGCCGTGCTCATTGATGATCTTGTTCCAGGTGTCCACGCCGCGCTGGCTGTCGGTGGAATATTCCTCCCTGAGCCGCTGGTTGATGGCGTTGAGCGCCGGCGCGTCCACGTCGACGATCTTGTCGCCCTGGATTTCCGGCACCTTGTAGGACGCGCCCTCGAGCACGTGGTCGTCGTCGATCTTGGTCTCCCCAAAGCGGCCCTTGATGCCCATGGTGTAATAGGTGGCCGCGTTGGTGGAGAGTTCCTGACCGAACAGGTCGAGGCAGATCGAGAAGTGGAAGTTGAGCCACTTCTGGATGGTCGGCAGGTCGATACCGCCGTGGCTCCGGACATCGGCGGGATCGGAAAGGTTGTTTTCCTTCATGATCTCGCACGACCGCTGGATGATACGGGTGATGCCGCTTTCGCCGACGAACAGGTGATGGGCCTCTTCGGTCAGCATGAAGCGGCAGGTGCGCGACAACGGATCGAAGCCCGATTCGGCGAGCGACGCCAGCTGGAATTTGCCGTCGCGATCCTGGAAATAGGTGAAGAAGTGGAAGGACAGCCAGTCGTCGATGGGTTCGTTGAACGCGAGCAAGATACGGGGCTTGTCGGGATCGCCGGAGTGACGCTCCAGCATCGCCTCCGCCTCTTCGCGGCCGTCGCGGCCGAAATGGGCCTGAAGCAGATAAACCATGGCCCAGAGATGGCGGCCTTCCTCCACATTGACCTGATAGAGGTTGCGCAGGTCGTAGAGCGACGGCGCGGTCCGGGCGAGGCGGCGCTGCTGCTCGACCGAGGCGGGCTCGGTGTCGCCCTGGGTGACGATCAGGCGGCGCAGCTCGGAGCGGTATTCGCCGGGCACCTCCTGCCAGGCGGGCGCGCCCTTATGGGCCCCGAAGTTGATCTGGCGCCCCTCCTCGGCGGGCGCGAGGAAAATTCCCCAACGGTAATCGGGCATCTTGACGTAATCGAAATGGGCCCAGCCCGAGGGCTCGACGCTGGTGGCGGTGCGCAGGTAACAGTCGGTGCTGGCGCTGTCCACCGGGCCGAATTCCTTCCACCAGTCGAGGAACTTCGGTTGCCAGGCCTCCAGCGCGCGCTGGAGCCGGGCATCCCCGGAAAGGTTCACGTTGTTGGGAATTAATTGGTCATAATCTATGGTCGCCATCTGGCATTCTCCCTCTCGCTCGATTCCGCTCGATCATCTCCTCGATGATCGCCGCCAACCGTCGAACGCGCCGCAACCGGTTACACGCGGTTTTCGTCGAAGGCGGGGCGCTTGCCCGTGCCGAACAGCTTCAGCGCGCCCTCCTCGCCCACCGCGTTGGGCCGCTGGAAGATCCAGTTTTGCCAGGCGGTCAGGCGTCCAAAGATTTTGGTCTCCAAGGTTTCCGGCCCGGCGAACCGCAGGCTCGCCTCCATGCCGGTCAGGGCATCGGCGGACAGGGAAGCGCGCTCTTCTATGGCGATGCGCACCTCGTCGCCCCAATCGATATCGTCGGGCGCGAAGGTGACCAGGCCAAGCGCCTCCGCCTCGGCGGCGGTGAGATCGGCGCCGATCTTGGCGCGCACCGCCTCCACGCTCTTAGCGTCGTCGAGGAAACGGGTTTCCAGGCGCGTGAGATCGTTGCACATGGGATAGGCGCCGAAATTCATTTCCGTCAGGCGCACCGTGGCGGGGCGGTTGTCGCCCTCCAGCACGCCGTCGAGCATGAAGCTGCGGTCGGCCGTGAACAGCAGCTCGGCGAGAGTGCCGGTGAAGCAGCTGCCGGGCTCGACCATGGCGATGACGCTGCGCGAGGTCACGTCGATGCGCTTGAAGACCCGTTTCAGGTACAGGGTCACTTCCCGCACCAGCCAGTCGCCGGCGTTGTCGGCCAGCACGTGGTCGGCCTGGGCGACCAGGTCGGGGTCGCCTTCGGTGCGCACCACCCACAGGCCGAGCGCTTGCTCGTTGGCGCGCAGGTGAAGGATGGCATCGTCCAGTTCGCGGGCCACGGCGAGCGGCCAGAAGGCGGTCCCCGCGGCGTGGATCTCGGCCGGGCTTTGGGGCACCGGCTCCGAAGGCGCCCGGACGGTGATGTTCACGACGTTGTTGGCGCGGTCGAACTTCAGGGTGAGATGATCGTACTCGACGCCGTCCTCGTTCACCTCGCGGCTGAGTTCGGTCAGCTCGATGCCCGAGGCCGCGGCCGGGCGGTCGGTCCTGGCGGCCAGCTCCCGGGCGCGCTTCGCGACGGCATCGGCCATCTTCGACTTGGGCACCACCTCGTCCACCAGCTTCCAATCGACGGCGCGCGCGCCTTTAATGCCTTCGGTCAGGGTACAGAAGAAATCGGCGTGATCGCGCCGCACCTTGCGCTTGTCGACCACCCGGGTGAGGCCGCCGGTGCCGGGCAACACCGCCAACAGCGGCACCTCGGGCAGGGACACGGCCGAGGCGTTGTCGTCCACCAGCATGATGTGATCGGCGGCCAGCGCCAGTTCATAGCCGCCGCCGGCGGCGGTGCCGTTGATGGCGCAGAGATAGGCTTGGCGCGAGAATTTGGAAGCGTCCTCGATGCCATTCCGGGTTTCGTTGGTGAACTTACAGAAGTTCACCTTCTCCGCGTGGGCCGCCAGGCCGAGCATCTTGATATTGGCGCCGGCGCAAAAGACATTGTCCTTGCCCGACGTCAGCACCACCGCGCCCACTTCCGGGTGCTCGAAACGGAGCCGCTGGGTGGCGTCGTAAAGCTCGATATCGACACCGAGGTCATAGGAATTCAGCTTCAATTGGTAGCCGGGCTGGAGCCCGCCATCCTCGTTGACATCCATGGCGAGGGTCGCCACCGGCCCGTCGAAACTCAGCTTCCAGTGCTTGTAGCGGTCCGGATGGGTTCTGAATTCAATCATTGGATCTCCACCCCTTTGTTCTGTCTGCTTGTTCTATCCTGGCGGCCCCCGCGCGCGCACCGGTTTAAAAAACAAGGCTTCGCCGCGGTTGGTATCGTTTTAACCTATCCTTGAAAATAGCTTTATTTCAATAGGTTATCGTAAAATATCGGAATAAACTTAAATACGTACCGTAATACCTATTTACATTTAACCCAACCACCGCCATGCTGTCAAGGATCAACTGCCCACGGGAGCCAAAAACGGCAGCCGAAACCACGCTCCCCACAGAGCCGAAGACGAGCCCAAGCGATGCCGCCACCGACCCCGACCCCGCAACACCCCCCGAGCCAGACCCTTGCCGGCCTGGCAATCCGCGACGCGCGGGCCGAAGACATGGGCGCGGTCGAGGAGATCGACGCGCGGATCACCGGCCTCGCCAAACATGATTATTGGCAACTCGCCTTCACCCG
>JAPUGG010000135.1 GCA_027292975.1 Alphaproteobacteria bacterium
AAGGCTTCATTTCCGTGATCACCGGGTTTTCCCTGGCCGGCATATCCCTGGGCGTGGCCACCCTGATCATCGTCATGGCGGTGATGAACGGCTTTCGCCAGGAGCTGCTCACCCGCATCCTCGGCGTGGGCGGCCACATCAAGGTCTACGGCACGCCGCGACCGCTCATTGATTACCAAAACATCGCCGCCCGGCTCAAGAAAGTGGACGGGGTCAAGGAGGCGATGCCCATGATCACCGGTCAGGCCATGGCGACCATCGGCAAGGAGGCCGCCGGTGTGATGGTCCAGGGCATAGGGCCCGAGGACTTGGCCAGGCGGCGCACCATTTCCGGCAATATCAAGAGCGGGGACTTAGCTGATTTCAAGGGCCGTTCCACGGTGCTCATCGGCACCCGTTTCGCCCGGCGTTATGGACTGATAGTGGGCGACCGGCTGACCCTGGTGGCGCCGTCGGGCAATGTCACCGCCTTCGGCACCATGCCGCGTTCCAAGGCTTACCGTGTGGTGGGGTTGTTCGAGGTGGGCATGTACGAATACGACGCTAATTTCATCTACATGCCTTTCGCGGCCGCGGAAATTTTCTTCAGGCAGAAAGGGCGGGCCAGCGTCATCGACGTGACCATAGAGGATGCCGACGCCGTGGCCGCCGGCAAGGCGGCGATATGGGAGGCGTTGGGCGCCTCGGTGCGCCTCCGTGACTGGCAGGAGCTCAATTCCAGCTTCTTCACGGCGATTAAGGTGGAACGGAACGTGATGTTCGTGATCCTCACCTTGATCATTCTGGTCGCCGCGCTGAACGTCATTTCCGGGCTGATCATGATGGTCAAGGAAAAGGGCCGCGACATCGCCATCCTGCGCTCCATGGGCGCCACCAAGGGTGCGGTGATGCGGATCTTCCTCATGGCTGGCGCTTCGGTGGGCATTGTCGGCACCGTGATCGGGTCGATCCTCGGGATCGCCTTCGCGGCCAATATCGAAACCATTCGCGGCTGGATCGAGAGCCTGACCGGGACCGAGCTATTTTCCGCGGAGATCTATTTCCTGTCCCAACTTCCGGCCGTTATCGACCCCGGCGAGGTGGCGGTGGTGGTGACCATGTCGCTGGTGCTCTCGTTCCTGGCGACCCTGTACCCGTCCTTGCGCGCGGCCAGGCTCGATCCGGTGGAGGCGCTGCGCTATGAGTGAGGCGGCCGCCAGGCCCGGCGATGGGTTGGCGCCCGCCCTCAGGCTGGCGGGGATCGCCCACGGCTATCGCCAAGGGTCCGCCCGGCTCGATGTGCTGAAGGGCGTCGATCTCGAAATTAGGTCCGGCGAGATCGTCGCGCTGACCGGTCCGTCGGGTTCCGGCAAATCGACCCTCCTTCATATCGCCGGGCTGATGGAACAGGCGAATTCGGGGACTCTCACCCTCGCGGGGCACCCTGTCGGCGACCTCGGCGACGGCGAGCGCACCCGTCTCCGGCGCGATCACCTGGGCTTCGTCTATCAGTTCCATCATCTTCTTCCGGAGTTTTCGGCGGAGGAAAACGTCATGTTGCCGGCCCTGATCGCGGGACGGCGCAAGGCCGACGCGCGGGCTCGGGCGCGGGAACTTCTTAGCCTGGTGGGGCTTGGCGAAAGACTGGAACACAGGCCCGGGGAGCTTTCCGGCGGCGAGCAGCAGCGCGTCGCCATGGCCCGGGCGTTGGCCAACGAACCCGATCTTCTGCTGGCCGACGAGCCCACCGGGAATCTCGATCCCGCCACCGCGGATCAGGTGTTCAAGGTCTTCATCGAGGTCATGAAGACCACCGGCCGTGCCGCCCTGATCGCCACCCATAATCCCGATCTCGCCGCCGCCATGGACCGCACCGTGAGCCTGGCCGACGGCAGGCTGATTCCGGCCTAACACCCTTTTATCCACAAGATAATGGGGAAGTGTGGAAAATTTCCCCAAGATGCTGTTGCCCCCCGGGCAGGACTGTGGAATCAATATCCCTCGCCGGGGATCAATTACGGACCGTTCCGACCCGCACGAGGAGGCCCCATGGCCCACGCCGATTTTGTCCATCTCCGGGTCCATTCGGCCTATTCGCTGCTGGAAGGCGCGATCAAGATTCCCGAGTTGGCGAAGCTTTGCCGCGGCCACCGGATGCCGGCGGTCGCCGTGACCGATACCCGCAACCTGTTCGGCGCCCTCGAGTTCTCCTCCACCATGATCGAGGCGGGCGTGCAGCCCATCATAGGTTGCGAACTCGCCATCGCCAGGGAGGGCGCCGATTCCGGCCCGGCCGAGCGCCATGGCGCCGGCCAGCGCCGGCTTGAGCCCGACAAGCTGGTGCTGTTGGTCAAGGACGAGGTGGGCTACCACCATCTCCTTGAGCTGGTGAGCAAGGCCCATTTAGAGACCGCGGCGGGAGAGACGCCCCAGGTTCCCCTGGCGGCGTTGGACGGTTTGAACGCGGGCCTGATCGCCCTGACCGCGGGCCCCGAGGGCATTGTCGGGCGGCATCTTCTGGAGAACCGGGCCGAGGCGGCGGAGACGGCCCTGGCCCGCCTCATGGGCCTGTTCGGAGACCGGCTCTATGTGGAGGTGAGCCGCCACGGGGTCGCCGACGAAGAGCGCATCGAAGAGGCGGTGATCGACTTGGCTTACGCCCATGACCTGCCGTTGGTCGCCACCAATGAAGCCTTTTTCGCCGATGAGAGCATGTTCGAGGCCCATGACGCCCTGTTGGCCATCGCCGAAGGCGCCCACGTCGCCGATCCCGAGCGCCGCCGCTTGACGCCCAACTACCGTTTTCGAACACCTGCCGAGATGAAGGCCTTGTTCGCCGATCTGCCCGAGGCCATCGCCAATACCCTGGTCATCGCCCGGCGCTGCGCCTTCGCGTCCCCGGAGCGCGTGCCCATCCTGCCGCCCTTCGCCGGGGCCGGGAAGAGCGAGGCGGAAGAGCTTGGCGCCCAGGCCAGGGCGGGGCTGGAGGCGCGGCTGAAAAGCGTGGTGTTTGCAGACGGCATGGATGAAGCGGCCCGCAAAGCCGTCGCCCGGCCCTATAATGAGCGGCTCAGCTTCGAGTTGGGGGTGATCGAGAAGATGGGCTTTCCCGGTTATTTCCTGATCGTCGCCGACTTCATCCGCTGGGCCAAGGAGGCGGGCATCCCGGTGGGGCCGGGGCGCGGTTCGGGGGCGGGTTCGGTGGTGGCCTGGGCGCTGACCATCACCGATCTGGATCCTTTGCGCTTCGGTCTTCTGTTCGAACGGTTCCTCAATCCCGAACGCATATCGATGCCCGATTTCGACATCGATTTCTGCCAGGACCGGCGCGACGAGGTGATCGCCTACGTCCAGCGGAAATACGGCGCCGACCGGGTCGCCCAGATCATCACCTTCGGCAAGCTCCAGGCCCGGGCCGTGCTGCGCGACGTGGGCCGGGTGCTCGCCATGCCCTACGGCCAGGTCGACCGCATCTGCAAACTGGTGCCCAACAACCCGGCCAAACCGGTGACCCTGGCCAAGGCCATCGCCGGGGAGCCGCTGCTGCAAACCATGCGCGACGAGGATGAAACCGTCGCCAAGCTGATGGATATCGCGCTCAAGCTCGAGGGACTCTACCGCCACGCCTCGACCCATGCCGCCGGCGTCGTGATCGCCGATCGCGCCTTATGGGAACTGGTGCCGCTCTACCGCGATCCCCGTTCGGACATGCTGGTGACCCAGTTCTCCATGAAATACGTCGAGGCGGCGGGCCTGGTGAAATTCGATTTCCTCGGCCTCAAGACGCTGACGGTGCTGGCCGAGGCGCTGGCGCTGGTCAACGAGCGGCGCGCCGAGGAGGGTGAGCCCGCCATCGCGCTTGAGAGCCTGCCGCTGGACGATTCCGCCACCTACGAGATGATGGCCAGTGGCGAGACCACCGGTGTCTTCCAGTTGGAAAGCTCGGGCATGCGCGATGTGCTGCGCAACATGCGCCCCGATAACTTCAAGGACATTATCGCCCTGGTGGCGCTCTACCGCCCCGGCCCCATGGACAATATTCCCCGCTATATCGCCTGCAAGCACGGCCGGGAAAAACCGGATTACCTGCATCCGTCACTGGAAGGCATCCTCAAGGAGACCTTCGGGGTGATGACTTATCAGGACCAGGTGATGCAGATCGCCCAGGAACTTTCCGGTTATTCCATGGGCGGCGCCGACATCCTGCGTCATGCCATGGGCAAGAAAATCAAGTCGGAGATGGACCGCCAGCGCCGCACTTTTATCGACGGGGCCATGGCCCGCGGCGTCGAGGGGCACACGGCGCGAAAAATTTTCGAGCTGGTCAGCAAATTCGCGGGCTACGGCTTCAACAAGGCCCATGCCGCGGCCTATGCCCTGATCGCCTATCAGACGGCCTGGTTCAAGGCCAATTATCCGGTGGAATTCATGGCCGCCTCGATGACGGCGGACATGGGGAACACCGACAAGCTCAATATTTTCCGCCAGGAACTCGACCGCCTTTCCATCACCCTGCTGCCGCCCGACGTCAATGCGTCGGCCGTGCGTTTCGCGGTGGAAGCCGTGGATGGCGCGCGGGCCATCCGTTATGCGCTGGGCGCGATCAAGGGGGTGGGCGCCGCGGCCATGGAGATGCTGGTGGCGGAGCGGGATAAGGGGGGGCTCTTTGCATCCCTGTTCGAGTTCGCCGACCGCTGCGATCAAAAGGTCGTCACCAAGCGGCAGGTAGAGAGCCTGGTCTCGGCCGGCACCTTCGATGGGCTCAACCCCAACCGCGCCCAGGTGCTGGCCAGCGTCGGCGAGCTTACCCAGCGCGCCCAGGCGGCGGCCAGCGAGCGGGCGAGCGGCCAAGGCAGCCTGTTCGACGGCGAAAGCGACCGCGAGACCACGGCCTCGCGCTACGCGGAGGTCGCGCCGTGGCCGGCCATGGAACGCCTGCGCCACGAATTCGAGGCCATCGGCTTCTATCTCTCGACCCATCCCCTCGACGTCTATGGGGCCAGACTGGAACGCCTCCACGTGGTCCCAGCGGCGGCGCTTTTAAGCCGCGTCGCTGCCGGTGGGGATGTCCGCATCAAGCTCGCGGGGACGGTGATCTCGAAAAAGGAACGGACCTCGGCGCGCGGCAACCGCTTCGCCTTCGTCCAACTGTCGGACCCATCGGGGATGTTTGAGTTCACCGTCTTCTCGGAGATTCTTGGGCCTTCCCGCGACCTTCTGGAGGCCGGAATCAACGTCCTGGTGAGCGCCGACGCGCGCCGCGAGGGCGAGAGCATCCGGCTCACCGCCCAGGCCATCGAGCCCCTGGACGCGGCGATCGCCCATGCCGCGCCGGGCCTCAAGGTGACGGTCAGCGAAGCGGCGGCCTTGGACCGGTTACGCGACATCATGGCCCACGCCACCGGCGGCAAGGGCCAAGTCGACCTCATCATCGGCCTGGCGCCGGGCCAGGAGGTGGAAATCGAAATTCCCGGACGATACGCAGTCTCTCCGGCCGAGATCGCCGATCTTCGCGCCGTGCCGGGCATCGCCGAGGTGCGGGAAATATAGCGTCGGAGTAGCCCGGCGCGCCCGATAATCCTTGCAATTCAGGCCCCTTGACGGTATTCAAGCGCCGATTTTATCTCGCACGCGGGAACAGGCGGCCTGGGCCGTCTATCCGGTGCCCGGCTCGCCCGGGCTGACCTCCCGCGGAGGCATAACCGGAGAATAACACCATGGCGATTCCCACATTCACCATGCGTCAGCTGCTGGAAGCCGGCGTTCATTTCGGTCACCGTAAGGGCCGCTGGAACCCCAAGATGGGGCCCTATATTTTCGGTGATCGGAACGGCGTTCACATCATCGATCTGCAGCAGACCGTGCCGATGCTTTACGCGGCGCTGCAAGCGGTGCGCGACATCGTCGCCAGCGGAGGACGCGTGTTGTTCGTGGGCACCAAACACCAGGCGACGGCCAAGATCGCCGAATCGGCCAAGCGCTGCGGCCAATACTACGTCAATCACCGCTGGCTCGGCGGCATGATGACCAACTGGAATACCATAACCGCGTCGGTCAAAAGGTTGAAGGTGCTGGAAGAGCAGCTGGCGGGCGATGAATCCACCGGCCTCACCAAGAAGGAATTGCTGCAGCTCACCCGGGAGAAGAACAAGCTCGACCGGGCGCTTGGCGGCATCAAGGAAATGGCGGCCTTGCCCAATATCCTGTTCGTGGTGGACACCAACAAGGAAGACATCGCCATTGCCGAGGCGGTGAAACTGGGCATCCCCATCGCCGCCATCGTCGACACCAATTCGGATCCCAAAAATATCACTTACCCGATTCCCGGAAACGACGACGCCATCCGGTCCATCGACCTTTATTGCGAACTCATGGCCGATGCGGTTCTCGACGGCATTCGGGAGGAATTGACGGCGCGCGGCGTCGATGTCGGCGCCGCCGAGGAGGCGCCGGCGGAAGACCTTGAAGCGGTCGAGGCCGCCCCCCTAGCCGAGGCCGACCCGCCCGCCGCCGCCACAACCGTCACCGGCACCAAAGAAGGCGCTGATGAAGAAGGCGCCAAGGCGGCGGCTCCTCTGGAGGAAGGCACCAAAGAGGGCGCGGAAGAGGGCGCCAAGGCGGTGCCCACCCCCCCGGAGGATGGCGCCACAGCGGGGCATGAGGCGGCCCCCGAAGGGGCCGGGGCCGGCCAGCCGGCATCCGAGGATGTGGATAAAAAGGATGCATAAAATAGCCTGAATTCAATCCTATAGGGATGTTTCCTAAGGTAAGGACGCAAGACATGACCGAAATTACGGCGGCGCTGGTGAAGGAGCTTCGCGACATCTGCGGCGCCGGCATGATGGATTGCAAGAAGGCGCTGACCGAATCGGGCGGCGGCATCGAGGCGGCGGTGGATTGGCTCCGCACCAAGGGGCTTGCGGCGGCATCGAAGAAGGCCGGACGGGTGGCCGCCGAGGGGCTCGTCGCCTGTGCCCTCGCCGACGGCCAGGGCGTCGTGGTGGAGGTCAATTCCGAGACCGATTTCGTCGCCCGCAACGAGGATTTCCAGGGATTCGTCGCCACCGTCGCCGAAACCGCGCTGAGCGTGGACGCAGACCTCGAGCGGTTGGCCGCGGCCGAATTCCCCGGCGCCGGCAAGCCGGTTTCCGAGAAATTGACCGACATGGTGGCGACCATCGGTGAAAACATGACCCTGCGGCGCGCCCAGGGCTTGCGTGTCGGCGACGGCGTGGTGGCCTGCTACGTCCATTCGGCGGTGCAACCGGGATTGGGGAGGATCGGCGTCCTGGTGGCCCTGGAATCGACCGGCGACAAGGAACGACTCATGGCACTCGGCAAGCAGCTTGCGATGCAGGTGGCGGCGACCAGCCCACGCGCGGTTGCCATCGACGACCTCGATGGGCAAGTGGTGGAACGGGAACGCGCGGTGCTGACGGAACAGGCCCGGGAATCGGGCCGCCCCGACGACATCATCGCCAAGATGGTGGAGGGCCGGCTCCGCAAATTCTACGCCGAGGTCGTCCTCTCAGAGCAGGTATTCGTCATCGACGGCGAGACCAAGGTAGCCAAGGTGATCGAGGCCGCCGCCGAGCAATTCGGCGCCCCCGTGGCCATCGCCGGTTTCGTTCGTTTTGCGCTGGGCGAGGGGATCGAACGGGAAGAGAAGGACTTCGCCCGAGAAGTCGCCGAACGACTCGGCGGTTAACCGCTTGGGCCACGATTGGGGATGAGACCAGCCATGTCCGACGATGCCCCTTACCGCCGGATTCTTCTGAAATTATCCGGCGAAGCCCTCATGGGCCGCCAGGAATACGGGCTTGAGTCGGACATGGTGGCCCGAATCGCCGGGGAGATCCGGGCGGTCCACGCCCAGGGAATCGAGATCGGCTTGGTCATCGGCGGCGGCAATATCTACCGCGGCGTCGGCGGGGCGAGCCAGGGAATCGAACGCGCCAGTGCCGATTTCATGGGCATGCTGGCCACCGTGATCAACGCCATCGCCCTGCAGAACGCCCTGGAATCGGCCGGCGCGCCGACCCGGGTGCTGTCAGCCATATCCATGCGCGAAGTGTGCGAGCCCTATATCCGGCGCCGCGCCATCCGGCACATGGAAAAGGGCCGCATCGTGATCTGTGCGGCGGGCACCGGAAATCCCTATTTCACCACCGACACCGCGGCCGCGCTCAGGGCGGCGGAATTGGGCTGTGAGGCGCTTTTGAAGGCAACCCAGGTGGACGGGGTCTATTCGTCGGATCCGTTGGCCGATGAGGGCGCGGAACGCTTCGAGGCGCTGAGTTACCACGAGGTTCTGGCGCGCGATTTGAAGGTCATGGACGCCGCGGCGATCTCCCTCGCGCGGGAAAATAAGATTCCGATCTTGGTGTTTTCGATCCACAATTCCGGGGCCCTCGACGATGTGGTGCATCATCGGGGGCGTTTCACCGTAATCAACGAAAAGGGTGACGTAGGAGGAGAATGAGCATGGCTGAACCGGATATTGATGACATCAAGCGCCGCATGGAGGGCGCCGTTTCGGTCCTCGACGAGGAATTCGGCGGTTTGCGCACCGGCCGCGCCTCGGCGAGCCTGCTTGATCGCATCGTGGTCAAAGCTTACGGATCGGATATGCCGCTCAACCAGGTGGCCTCGGTGAGCGTCCCCGAAGCCCGGCTGCTGATGGTCAACGTCTGGGACAAGGGCAATGCCCAGGCGGTCGATCGGGCGATCCGGGAATCCGATCTTGGCCTCAATCCGGCGACCGAAGGCCAGGTTCTAAGGGTGCCGATTCCCGAGCTTAGCGCCGAACGGCGCGAAGAACTGGTGAAGATCGCCCACCGCTACGCGGAGCAGGCCCGGGTCTCGGTTCGCAACGTGCGGCGGGACGGTATGGACAAGCTCAAGAAAATGGAAAAGAACGGGGAAATTTCCCAGGACGAACAACATGCCTGGGGCGATGAGGTCCAGGAATTGACCGACGGTCATGTGAAACGCATCGACGCTGCCCTCACCCAAAAGGAACAGGAGATCAGGCAGATCTGAGCATGACCATGGAGACCCCACCGACCAATGCGCCGCCGCGGCATGTCGCCATCATCATGGATGGCAATGGCCGTTGGGCCGAGGCGCGGGGAATGCCCCGGACGGTGGGCCACCGGGAAGGCGCGGCCGCGGTCCGGCGCACCGTCGAGGCGGCCATGGAACTGGGCATCGAATATCTCACCCTGTTCGGGTTTTCATCGGAAAACTGGAAGCGGCCGGAGACCGAGATCAGCGATCTCATGGCCCTTCTGGCGCGCTATTTGCGCAGCGAAATCGCCGACATGCACAAGCACAACGTGCGCTTTCGCGTGGTCGGGGAGCGCAGTGCGTTTTCGCCTGAAATTATCGGCCTGATCGACGAGGGTGAATCGCTTACCCGGGATAACAATCGTTTGAACCTCACCGTCGCGCTGAATTACGGCGGGCGCAGCGAAATCACGGCGGCGGCACGGCGTGCGGCGGCGGAGGTGGCTTCGGGCCGGTTGGAGACCGAAGACATCACCGAAGAACGGTTTTCCGGTTGGTTGTCCACCGCGGGAATGCCCGACCCCGATCTCATCATCCGCACCTCGGGGGAACAGAGGATATCGAATTTCCTGTTGTGGCAATCGGCCTATTCGGAATTCGTGTTTCTCGACATTCTGTGGCCGGATTTTTCCAAGGCCAATCTAGTGACGGCGATCACCGAGTTCGGCCGGCGCGAACGACGCTACGGCGCATCGCGTGGCTGAGGATAGATTTGATGCCCTCGAGTTGCGTTGCCTTTCGGCTGCGGTGCTTATCCCGGTGGTATTGGCGGCGATCTGGGCGGGGGGTATCTGGCTGGCCGCCTTGCTGCTCGCCGTGGCGGGTCTGATGGCCAAGGAATGGGTCGATACCTGCTTGACGCGCGGCCTGGACGCACCCCCCTGGACGGCTTCCCCCAATCCCGCCGCCGTGGCCTTTGTGGGCGCCGTGGTGTTGGCCGGCATGACGGCGGCCCTCGGCCGCTTGCTGCCCGCTTTCGCCATCATCGTCGCCGGCGGGATCGCGGTGGCGGCGTTGACCGGCCTCAGGCGCCGCGCCGACGACGTGATCCTAACCCTTGGCCTGGCCTATATCACCATCCCCGTTATCAGTGTGACGTGGCTCGCCCATGATATCGATTACGGCACGAAAACCCTGTTCTGGGTGTTGGCGGTGGTCTGGGCGACGGATATCGGCGCCTATCTCGCGGGAAACCTGCTCGGCGGCCCCAAGCTGCTCCCATCGGTGAGCCCGTCCAAGACCTGGTCGGGGCTGTTGGGCGGCCTGATCGCCGCCGGTGGGCTCTGTGCCGCGGCGGGAGGGATGGGAATTGCGCCCTTGAACGGACGCTTCGTTACGCTCAGTGTCCTGGTGAGCCTGGTGGCCCAGGGCGGGGACTTGCTTGAATCCCGGTTGAAGCGCCATTTTGAGGTTAAGGATTTCGGCACTATCATTCCCGGCCATGGCGGCGTCCTGGACCGCGTGGACGGCTTGTTGACGGCCTTCCCCTTCGTGGCCTGCATCCAGCTTTGGACGGGAAGCGGTGAGATCATATGGCGGTAACCTCGCACGATCATGACACCGGTCCCCGCCGGGTGAGCATCCTGGGTTCCACCGGATCAGTCGGCTGCAATACGGTCGATCTCTTGCGCCGCGCGCCGGACGCCTATTCGGTGGAGGCCTTGACGGCGCGCACTAACGTGGACCTGCTCGCCTCTCAAGCCCGTGAGCTGCGGCCGCGGATGGCGGTGATCGCCGATGAAAGCCTGTTCGCTGATCTAAAGGTTGCCTTGGCCGGGACCACCATCGCGGTCGCGGCCGGTCCCGACGCGCTGGTCGAGGCCGCAAGCCTTCCCGCCGATTGGGTGATGGCGGCGATTGTTGGCGCTGCCGGTCTGGCGCCGACGCTTGCCGCCGTCAGGCGTGGTGCGACGGTGGCGCTTGCCAACAAAGAGTGTCTCGTTTGCGCGGGACCGTTGATGCTGTCGGAGGTGGAAAGCGCCGGCGCCACCCTGTTGCCGGTAGATTCCGAACACAGCGCCATTTTCCAGGTTTTCGACTTCGACAACGCCGAAGCCGTCGAGCGCATCATCCTCACGGCATCGGGCGGCCCGTTTTGGAATTTCGACATGGAGGCCATGGCCAAGGCCACCCCCAAGCAGGCCGTGGCCCATCCCAATTGGGACATGGGGGATAAGATTTCCATCGATTCCGCGACCATGATGAACAAGGGCCTGGAGGTGATCGAGGCCAGCTACCTGTTCCCGGTTTCCGAAGATCGTATCGAGGTCCTGATTCACCCCCAATCGGTGGTGCATTCGCTGGTCGCTTACGACGACGGTTCGGTGCTGGCCCAGCTCGGCGTCCCCGACATGCGCACGCCCATCGCCTATGCCCTGGCTTGGCCCAAAAGGCAGGGCTCGCCGGCGGCCCGTCTGGACCTTGCGGCGGTCGGATCGTTGACCTTCGAAATGCCTGATCCGGAGCGGTTTCCCGCCCTTTCCCTGGCAAGAGAGGCCTTGAAAACCGGGCAAGCCGCCCCTACAGTCCTGAACGCCGCCAACGAGGTGGCGGTCCAGGGATTTCTCGCCGGCGAGATCGGTTTTCTCGATATTATGCGCGTGGTGACCGAAGTCCTGGAGAAGGGGCCCGAGGCCGGGATCGCGTCCATAGCGGATGTGATCGACGTCGATACCGAAGCCCGGCGGATCGCTCGGGAAGTCCTTACGTTGATGACGGCTTAGGATACCGGCGAGGGATAAGCAGTTGAGGAAAGCGTGCCGTCTTGCGCGCAGGCCATGGAAGGGCCCGAAATTCGATGGATTTATTAAATTTGGTATGGACCAACGGCGTCTCGTTCCTGTTCATTCTCACCGTCATCGTATTCTTCCATGAACTTGGACATTACGCGGTGGCGCGGGCCAATGGCGTCCGAGTCGAGGTCTTTTCCATCGGTTTCGGGCCGGAACTGTTCGGGTGGAATTCAAAGTCGGGGACCCGGTGGAAGGTGAGCCTCCTGCCGCTCGGCGGCTATGTCAAGATGTTCGGCGAAACCATGAGCGGCGCTGGCGACGGGGACCAGGCCGAACTCACGGAAGAGGAAAAAAGCGTCTCGTTTCATCAAAAAAGGGTGGGACAGCGTGCCGCCATCGTGGTCGCGGGACCGCTCGCCAATTTCCTTCTTGCCATCGTCGTGCTGTCGGTGCTCTTCGCCACCGATGGCCAGCCCTTCACGCCGCCCGTGGCGGGCGTCATCCAACCCGGGAGCGCGGCGGAAGCGGCGGGCATGAAAGCCGGCGATAGGTTCGTCATGGTCGATGGCCAGGCTATCGAACGGTTCGAGGATGTTCAGGTCATCGTGCGGATGGCCCCGGGCAGGGAATTGATCATCGTTGTCCGCCGGGACGGGCGGGAGATCACGCTCAAGGCCGTCCCCAGGCATCACACGGTCGTCGATCGGTTCGGAAACGAAACAAAAATGGGCCTTCTGGGGGTGTCGCGCTCCGGTCCCATCTATGTTCGCCACGGACCCGTGGAATCCGTTTATCGCGCGGTTCTGGACACTTGGCGCATATCCGTTTTCACCTTGGAGGCGGTGGGTCAGATCATCACCGGCGCACGGTCCGCCGACGGTTTGGGAGGACCGATTCGCATCGCCCAGCTGTCCGGCCAGGTGGCCGAGCTTGGCTTGAGCAGGCTGTTCTGGTTCCTGGCGGTACTCTCCATGAACCTCGGCCTGATAAACCTGTTTCCCATTCCCATGCTGGACGGCGGTCATCTGGTGTTTTACGGGATAGAAGCTATCCAGGGCCGCGCCGTCAGCGACAGGTTCATGGAGTACGGATTTAGGATCGGTCTCGGGCTGGTGGTTTCCTTGTTCGTGTTCGTGACCGTCCAGGATTTGATGCGGTTCGACGCGATCACGGAATTTTTCAAGGGCTTGCTGTCCTAGGGCGTGGCGATGAGCTGGCCTCGCAGATTGGGCATTCTGCTTATTGCCTTGGCCGCGACTTGCGGCGGTATGCCGGGAATTTTCTTCCAGGCGGTGCCGGCCCTGGCGCAGGGCGTGCCGAGCCCGGTCAAGGCCAGGGTGCTGGAAATCCGGGTCGAGGGTATCCAGAGGATCGAGCCCCAGACGGTTCGCTCTTACATGCATATCCGCGCCGGAGATTTTTTCGATCCCGCGGCCATCGATCAATCCCTCAAGAGCCTCTTCGCCACCCGCCTGTTCGCCGATGTGTCCATTCGCCGTGTGGGCGAAATCCTCATCGTCCGGGTGGTCGAGAATCCGATCATCAACAGGATCGTTTTCGAGGGGAACGACTTCATGGAGGAGAAGGATCTGCGCAAGGAAGTGCAGCTGCGTTCCCGGAAGGTCTATACCCGCACCCTCGTTGAAAACGACGTAAAACGTGTCATCGACGTGTATAGCCGCCAGGGCCGATTTGCGGTGACGGTGGTGCCCAAGGTCATTCAACGAGCGCAGAATCGGGTGGATCTGATTTTCGAGATCGACGAAGGCGAACCGACCTTGATCCGCAAGATCAATTTTATCGGTAACAAGGCCTATTCCGACCGCCGGCTGCGATCCATCATCCAGAGCGCCGAGACGACCTGGTACGCCTTTCTAACGGCCGATGATGTCTACGATCCCGACAGGATCCGCGTCGATGAGGAATTGTTGCGCCGCTACTACAATTCGCGGGGCTATGCCGATTTCCGGGTTTTGTCCTCGACCGCGGAACTGTCCCAGGACAAGGAAGATTTTTTCCTTACCTTCACGGTGGAGGAGGGCGCGCGCTACCGGACCGGCAAGGTCGAGATCAAGTCGGAGATGAAGGGGCTTGACATCAGGCTCATCAGGGACCGGCTCGCCATCAAGCAGGGCGACTGGTACAACGGCAAAGACGTGGAAAAGTCGGTGGATCGGCTGACCAACGCGGTGAGTGCCCTGGGCTTCGCGTTTATCGACATCGGACCGCGATTGCGGCGCGACAAGACCAAGCGGATCGTTTCGGTGGTTTTCATCATTCGTGAAGGGCCGCGCCTGTTCGTCGAACGGATCAACATAAGAGGCAACCTCCGGACTCTGGATAAGGTCATCCGGCGGGAGCTGCGCTTGGCAGAAGGAGATGCATTCAACCGCTCGCGGTTCAACCGTTCTCGGGGTAGAGTGAGGAGCCTCGGTTTCTTCAAGAAGCAAAAGTTCACGCGTAAGCCTGGCAGTGCCAAGGACAAGACGATCATCGACATCGAGGTCGAAGAAAAGTCGACCGGATCGCTTTCCCTGGGGGCCGGCTTTTCATCGACCGAAGGCTTGCTGACCCAGGCTCAATTGATCGAGCGCAATCTCTTGGGCAAGGGCCAAAAACTCAAGATCAGCGCGTCGCTCGGCAGCAAGACCCAAAATTTTGATATCGGCTTTACCGAGCCTTATTTCATGGAACGCAACCTATCGGCGGGTTTCGATCTGTTCAGCACCACGACCAAAGATGATAAAACCATTTCGTTCGAACGCGAGCTTATCGGATTCGCGTTGAGGCTGGGGTTTGCCTACAACGACCGTTTGCGCCAGGGGCTGAACTACAAGCTGCAATCCAAGGAGATCAACATCATCGACGACGAGGATGTATCCGAATTCATCAAGCGGCAGGAAGGCACGGCGGAGACTTCCAGCTTCGGCCAGTCGCTTGTCTATGACTTGCGCGACAGCCGGGTCGAACCCAAAGA